>NZ_BAAAQX010000035.1:0-138908 GCF_039531895.1 Nonomuraea monospora | reverse complement strand
GGCGCTGCAGAACGCCGCCTCCATCGCGGCGCTGTTCCTCACCACCGAGGCCGTCATCGCGGAGAAGCCCGAGAAGACCCCTGCCGCCCCGGCCATGCCGGGCGGCGGCGACATGGACTTCTAGGTCGTTCCAGGACGCGGCATGCCGGGCGCGAGGCGGGATGCAAGATCGGAGGTGCGGAGTGCATGGTGGGGTGGAGTTGCTCGGGCCCGGTCTCGGAGGCGGGTCCGGTCATCGGTACGACGACGCCTGTAAGCGGTACATCTCCGCATACAAGCCGCCACGGCGAAGAAGGCCCATCTCGGCGACTCGTCCCCGGTCGAAAAGCAGGGTGTGCTCGCCGGACCCCGGGCTCCAGCGTGACATCCAGGAACGGGACGGATGTTTCGCCTGACGATAAGTCGGGGGTGCGACCGGGGTGCGGCCAGGGGCCGTACCCGATGCCGCGCACGACGGTGGCGGCCGACGCTGTTTGCCATGACTCGCTTATTGAGATCCCGCGGCGGACGGAGGACGGTATCGATCCTCCTCGCCGCCCTGCTGGCGCTCGGTGCCACCGTCGGGCCCGGATCAGTCGCGCTCGCCGCGCCGGCCCGCGCGCACGTCGTCGACGAACAGCGGGGACGGCCCCGCGTCGTCGACCTGACCATCCACTCGCCCGCCCTCGGCAAGACCGCGAAAGTACGGCTCCTCACCCCGGACGGCTGGGAGCGGCGCGGCCCCCGTGACCGCTGGCCGGCGCTCTACCTGCTGCACGGCCTGGGCGGCTCGCACGAGACCTGGACCAGGGACAGCGACGTCGAACGGCTCGCCGAGTTGCGCGACGTGCTGGTGGTGATGCCGGAGGGCGGCTTCGCCGGCTACTACACGAACTGGTGGAACGCAGGGGCGTATGGGCCACCGGCATGGGAGACGTTCCACCTGACCGAGATGCGCCGCATTCTCGAACGCGACTACGGCGCAGGGACGCGGCGGGTCGTCGCGGGCCTGTCCATGGGCGGCTACGGGGCTCTGGTCTACGCCGCTCGGCATCCCGGGCTGTTCCGGGCGGCGGCCAGCTACAGCGGGCCGGTCCACCTGCTGCATCCCGAGCACGTGCGCCGGTGGCGGGAGGCGTTCAAGGAGGCGCCAGAGTACCGCGGGCTCTGGGGCGATCCCGTCGCCCAGCGCGCGATCTGGGGACGCCACGACCCGTACGCGCTGGCTCGGCGGCTGCAGCCCGTCCCGGTGTTCCTGAGCTGTGGTGACGGGCGTCCCGGACCGCTGGACGAGGCCGGAGCGAAGCCCGACGAGATCGAGGCGTTCGACAACGTGCTGAACCGCTCACTGGCCAAGCGGCTGGAGCGGGTCGGGGTCCGGGTGACCACCGACCTCTACAGGGGCACGCATTCGCCGGCGTACTGGGAGCGGGAGCTCCATCGGTCGCTGCCCCTGCTGCTGAGCGCGTTGCGGTCAGCGAGATAGCCCAAGAGGGCCGGGGAATCCCATCGATCACGGTCGGGGTGCCTCGGCCCCTTCAGGAAGCAACATCGACATGGCTGCCCAACACCCCGGCGGACCAGCGCCGCGCCCTCGCACCCCTTTGCCTCGTCGAGAAAGTTCCTCGTGCCGTCAGCCCGGCCCTGTCCGCGATCATTGCGCTTCCCGTACCGGATTGCCATGAAGCGGGCCTCCGCGTTGTCGATGAGGGCCGATCTGGGCGATGATCGCCGGGTGAGGAGCTGCCGACGACGGTGTGCGGTCGGCGATCAGGTCGCGCAGGAGCCGCAGCGGGGCCGGCGCGTGGTGGAAGACCTTGCCGAGCGCGTACGCCTGCTGGGCCTGCCGGGCGGTGTGCGGCTTGCGCGGTGCCTCGAACGCGTCGACGGCGCCTGTGGCACAACCTGGTTCAGGCGGCGGAACGGTCAGTCACCCGACACCGCCCCTGCCTATCACACCCTCCGGACGATGGGCCCGGGCAACCCGAACGAGCATCGGCAGCGCCGCTGACCCCACCCACCGCCCGCCAGGGCTCGACGCGGTTCGCCGGGCGCACCCGCGCCGAACACGCCCGAATCCACGAGTTGAAGGCTGCCGGGCACAGCCTGCGAGCCATCGCCCGCCAGCTCCGGATGGGCGACCGCACCGCGTAGCGGATCCACCGCAGTAACCGGCCCAAGTGTGGGAGTCGATTGCGCCAAAGGAGGGCACGTACCAGTCGAGAGCGTGGTGCGTCTCGCCGGGCACGGTGTCCGGGTCGAACGGGCCCTGCTCGTCCCGCCGGGCTCGCGCACCATCAGCACGGGCACCCGCGCGTCCGGTTCCCCCAGCAGGTAGAAGATGCGGTCGCCGGCCATCGCGAGGCGTGAGAGCTGGGCGAGCCCGCCGCTCAACTCGCGGATCCCGGCCAGCGGCTCCGCTCCGCCCGGCAGGGCGTCCAGTGCCGCGCGGGCGTGCCTGGCCTGCCCGTCCAGCCAGCGGTGGAACTCCTCGCCGTCCGTTTCCATCCACCGGTAGGGGTCGTCGAGCGTGACGCCGTGCCAGGTGTCCCGCACCGTCTCCACGCGGGCGACCGGGGGGTTCGTACGGTCTTGGCTCATGCCTCCAGCATCACCGGATCAGCCCAGAAAACCGAGGACGGTCCGGTGCGGGTCCAGGTCGGCGGGCAGGACGGGCGAGGGGGTGAGGGCGCCCCCGCCCGCTGCCCCGAGCGGGGGGCGTCGCCAACGGCACCATCACGTCCGGCTTCACCGCCAGCGGCATCCCGGTCCTCCCTCAGCTGCGTGCGACGCCGGTCACGGCGACTGCACGGGGACGGGCACAAGGCTGAGATCCGCCAAGCCGGACGGGCGTCCACGGCATGCGGCGTGACCCGTCGATGACGCGTCCGTGTCGAGGCTCGTGCTGGTCGGACCCCGACAATGTCACCGCGGCACCAGGTGCCCTTCGGTCAGGCGGCCACCACCATGGAGCGAACGCATCAGGCTACCTGGGAGGTGTGGGATGAAAAGGCGGCACCACGGCGGAACACAGGTGCGAAGCAAATCTGTGGGCAACTCTGCGAGGAAGAGCGATTCGGTCATACCTGCGAGCAAGAGCGAACTGCAAGCCTACCTTGCGGACGTCAACAGCCTGAGCAGCCTGGACACCGCGGCAGCCTTGGCGACTCCGGCGCTGCGGTCCGCGCTGACCCTGGGGCTCACCTTCTCCTCCTCGCCGCAGGCAAACGCCGTGGCAGCCTTGGTGAAAAGGATCACTGCGGACGCATACAAGTCATCGCCCGTGTCCATCGCGCTGATGGTTCCCCTGAAGAACACGATCGCATGGCAGATCATCGGCAAGGCGCTGAACCTGACGGCAACGCAGCCGGCTCACATGCTGGCCGAGCTGACCGCGCTGGGCGCGACCGAAAGGCGCAGTCCGGGCGAACGGGTTCGTGATGCCCTGCAGTCGGACGACGAAAAGAGAGCGTTCGACCAGGCGCTGCAGGAATACCCGGACACAGCGCCACCTCCCGTGACGCCGAACAAGAGCCCGCAGCCTCCGCCCGGGCCACCACCGTTGACGATCACCAAACGGCAGCAGATCGAGAAGTTCGCCGCCATCACCGTCGATGACGTCAAACTTCCCAAGGCGGCCATCACACTCCCGGGCAACGTCGCGACCTTCGACGACCTGATCAACGCCGTGAAGCAGAACCCGACGGTGCTGAAACAGGCGTTGGACGACCCCTTGTCGCCGAACCGCCAGCACGTGGAGCAGTGGGTGGCGCAGATCGCCAAGGTCGTGCCCGACCTGCCGCTGACGCTACGCGAACGGATTCCGCTGACCGATGAGGTCATGTGGAGGATCGCCGGCAAGGCCCTGCATCTGATGGAGACGCACCCAGCGCACATCCTCGCCGAACTGACCGCGACCAAAGAGGGCACGATCCCCGGCGTGGCCGCACAGATCGAAAAGAGCCTCACCCCGGCCGAGGGGCCGGAGTTCACCGCACGTCTGGCGTTCTACCGGGTCAGCGGGCTGCCGTTGCAGGCGCCACCGCAGTTGAGCAAGCTTCCCCCGCCGTCGGCGGCTCCGGCGAAGGAGGCGGCTCAGCGGAAGGACGGCAGCCAGCGGGCCACGGCTCTCCTGGCGGAGTTACGTCAGCATTGGCTCACCACGATCAGGAACTCGAAGCAGGCGAAGGCGCAGCGCACCGATCCCGGCTACGCCGAGCAGCGCGCCCACGATCGCCTGGGCTGGGTGCTGTCGATGATCGGCAAGGACCGCAAATGCGTGTCGGTGCTGCGCAGGGGGCGGAGCATCGGGGTCTTCGCCAACAAACCCGACGCCCAGATGGCGCAAGATCTGGAGATGCTGCTGTCGGCCGCGCGCGCCGAGGGGCAAGAAGCCCGGCAGCGGCGCACGCTGATCCTGGCCAAGTGGGTGCAGGCCCAGCAGACGATGACCTACCCGCCCTCCAAGGTCGCGCTCGAACGCTTCGACGCGCGGCTGCGCAAGGCGATCGCCTACCTCAGAGACCTGGAGCGGACCGAGGGCCGCATGGGAGCCGTCGCCTATGCGGAACCGATACGCAACAACCAGGGCCAGCCAGTGGAGGTGCACGCGGAGATGCAGGCGTTTCTGCTGTCCAAGACCCATTCAGGCGGCAAGCTGGGCATCTCCAAGCAATGCTGCTTCAAATGCTGGCTGGTACTGACCTCGTGCGCCGCCGGCATCATCGACCGGAAGGACTACGTCTCACATGGCAAGGTGTTGTACTGGCCCATGCTGGAGGCTCTGACCACAGACGACATCTTGACCAAGGTGTTCACAACCCTCGCATCGAACCCCCTCGGCAGCCCCGCTGCCAAACAGGCCTTCATCCAGACGCTCACCCAGCAGAAGGGCGACGCCCAGAAGTACCAGACCACCGAATACCTCACTCCTCTGTCCCAAGCACCCGCCACCCCGGCCGACGAGCCGCAGGCGGACATCCTGCTCCAGGACCTGACCACCGATGAGCAAGACGAAGAAGCCTTCAGCGCCATGCTCGACGGCGACGAGTCCAACGAGTCGCATGAGGCGCTCGGCGACCACCCGGAACTGATCACGCTGCTCCGCAACAGCGATCCGCACCAGCAGGATCCGTACACGCAGGATTGGATCACCACACTGTCGGGCTGACCTCTCAGAACCCCCGGGCGGGAGCCGGCTGACGGCCGGAAAGTGACGCGGAGCGGGCATTGTTGAACGTGCGATCCAGATAAGCTACGGTAGGGGTCATGGCAAGGACCCGGGAGTTCGACACGGAGGCGGCGGTGAGCCGCGCGATGGAGCTGTTCTGGACGCGCGGCTACGAGGCGACCGCCGTGCGCGACCTGACCCAGCTTCTGGGCATCGGGCAGGGCTCCCTGTACGCGGCGTTCGGCGACAAGGACGGCCTCTACCGGGCAGCGCTGGAGCACTACCGCACCACGCTCGCGGCGGCCGCCCTGCGCGACCTGCAAGAGGGGGCGGACGCCCGGTCGGCGATCCGTACGATGCTGGCCGGGCGCGTCCGCCTCGCCGTCGAGCGGGAGGGCCGGGGCTGCCTGGCGGTCAACGCCGCGTGCGAGCGCCTGCCGGAGCACGCTTCGATCAGGCGCATCGTGCGCGACATGCAGGACGCCAGCCGCGACGCGATCGCCGAGGTGCTGCGGGTCGCGGCGGAACGGGGCGAGATCGCGGCGCGGCACGATCCGCACACGCTGGCCGCATTCCTCGTCACCTTCCTCAACGGCCTGCTGGTCTCGGCGAAGGTCACGCCGGACGCCCGTGCCCTCGAGTCGCTCGTGGAGGTGGCGCTGGCCACCCTCGACTGAGTTTTTTACGCCCGAAATCTGTATCAAGCGATCCATAATTTGGAGTGCCCCATGATGTTCGACCACGATGGAAACCTCGTCCGCACCGGCCGCGCCGCCGTCAACGGGACGAGCCTGCACTACCGCACAGCCGGCTCCGGGCCGGCCGTGGTGCTGCTGCACGGCGTGCCGAAGACCGGCTACCACTGGCGTCACCTCGTCCCGAAGCTGACGCCCCACTACACCGTGGTCGTTCCCGACCTGCGCGGCCTCGGTGACTCCGCTCGGCCCGCGGGCGGATACGACTCCGCGACGATGAGCGACGACATCGCCGAGCTGATGAGCGCTCTGGGCCACGAGAGCTACGCGGTGATCGGCGAGGACTGGGGGGCGGTGATCGGCTACCAGCTCGCCGCCCGGCACCGCGGCCGCGTCACCTCCCTGGTGTTCGCCGAGGCGCTGTTCCCCGGGTTCGGCTTCGAGGACCACACCGCGCTCACCGCCGAGAACGTCTCCAGCGGCATGCACCTGTGGCATCTGGGCTTCTACTTCCAGCCGGACGTGCCGGAGATGCTGATCGCCGGGCACGAGCGGGAGCTGATCACGTACATGATCAAGTTCGAGCGCAGCCGGCCGGACAGCGCGACGCCGGACGCGATCGAGGAGTACGTGCGCTGCTACTCCATGCCCGGTGGCATCCGCGCGATGCTCTCGATCTACCGGGCGATGCTCGTCGACGCCGAGCAGAACCGGCAGTCCTCACGGCACAAGCTGGACATCCCAGTGCTGGCGCTCGGCGGTTCGGCCTTCATCGGCGAGCGCAACGAGTCGCAGATGCGGTTCATGGCCGACAACGTCACCGGTCACGTCTTCGACGCCGGCCACGACCTGGCCGAGGAGGTGCCCGAGGAGATGGCCGCCGTGGTCCTGCCGTTCCTGGCCCGCGTCCCCGTGACCGCCGGGGCCGCCTGACGCCGCCGAAGCGTCCCGGCGGTTTCCCTGAAGGCGGACGTTGCTATCCCGGACAACTCCGGGGGTGACTCGCCCTGGCGAGCGATTCGACACGCGCAAGAGATGTAGAGAAGAAGGGAGACGCTCCGGACCTGGGCGCCGGTACGCGCCGGCGGACAAGGACGCGTCGTAAACGGCTCGATCGGCGGTGGGGATCGCTGGTTGACTGGGAGACATGCGAACGGCACGGCGGGCGTGGACGGAGGCTCCTCCCGCGCTCAGAGACGAAGTCGAACGGCGCCTGGGGTCCCCGGTGGAGAGGTTGAGGAACGGCAGGGCGGCTTCTCTTGGGGGATTGTGGGCGTGGCCACCCTCGCCGATGGCGAGAAGGTCTTCTTGGGCGGGCGTCCACCACCGGGATGGGCTCGCAGGAATTCCTCGCGCGAGGATGCCGGGCGGTGCAGCACTCGGTCGGAGCGGATGCGCCCGAGTAGTTCGACGGGCAGATCGCGCAGCACGTAGGCCAGGCGGATGATGTCGTAGCCGGCGTCGGTCACGATGAGCACGTCCGGGTCCCCCGCGCGCCGGTGACCGCCGGCGATCAGCCGCTCGATGACTCCCCGGAGCTGGGCGGCGGTGACGCGGTGGCATCATCGGCCGCGTCCGAGCGCAGCCACGAAGACACATCCACCGCCAGCACGATCCGTCCGTCCGGCCAGCGCGGCAACGGCGGCCCGGCCAGCACCTTTTGCAGCTGTTCCACGTCGATCCGGCCGTGATCGAGCCCGCCGTACAAGGCGCCATGCTCGCGCCGGTACTCCGGCGACAAGGTCAAACCCACCGGCGAGCGCATCAGGCAGCTCGAACAACGCATCGGCTCGCGCCTTGAGGCAGGCATAGACGTCGTTCCGAAATCGGGACAACACCCTCAAGGACTCGACGCGGGCGGCATCGTTCAGCAGACTCACCCTCACGGCCTTGTAGTGATCAGCAGCGACTCGACACCGCACATGATCACTCAAGGCCGTCTTGCTGTCCGCAAAACGATCAACTCGCACTCAGTACAACGATCCGGAGGATGAAGAACAAGCTAAGACCGCGTGCGGTGTCTGATGCGCGGAGAGAGCAGCACGCCCACCGGCGGGTGGGCGCGGGTGGTCAGGGGCTGACCAAAGGGCTGGCCGGTGGCGGGGTCCCACAACCGCACCGTTCCGTCCTCGCCGATGCTGACGGCCAGCAGGGGTCCGTCGAGGGAGCGCATCGCGGTGACGTCGCCGTTGGCGGGGGCGGTCAGGGGCTGGCCGATGAGCTGGCCGGTGGCGATGTCCCACAGCAATACCGTGTTGTCCTCGCTGTTGGTGGCCAGCAGAGAGTTGTCGGGGGAGAAGGCCACGTCCCAGACGATGTTGGTGTGGCCGGTCAGGGGCTTGCCGACGGGCTGGCCGGTGGCGGGGTCCCATAACCGCGCCGTCCAGTCCCTGCTGCTGGTGGCGAGGAGGCGGCCGTCGGGCGAGAACGCCAGCCTCAGCACGTGGCCGGTGTGGCCGGTCAGGGGTTCGCCGACGGGCTGGCCGGTGGCGGGGTCCCACAGCCGCACCGTTGTGTCCAAGCTGCCGGAGGCGAGAAGCCGGCCGTCGGGAGAGAACGCCACCCCCGCCACGCACTCGGTGTGGCCGGTCAGGGGTTCGCCGACGGGCTGGCCGGTGGCGGGGTCCCACAGCCGCACGGTTGTGTCCATGCTGCTGGTGGCGAGGAGGCGGCCGTCGGGCGAGAACGCCACATCTTCCACGGTGTCGGTGTGGCCGGTCAGGGGTTCGCCGACGGGCAGGCCGGTGGCGATGTTCCACAGCCGCACGGTTGTGTCCATGCTGCCGGTGGCGAGGAGGCGGCCGTCGGGCGAGAACGCCATACGGAACACGGCGCCGGTGTGGCCGGTCAGGGGCTGGGTGACGGGGCGGCCGGTGGCGATGTCCCACAACCGCAGCGTTCCGTTCCCGCCGATGCTGGTGGCGAGGAGGTACTCTCCCGGCTCGGGTCGTACAGGGATGTCCGTGCTGGTAAGACGCAAGGTGGGCGCGTTGGGCACGGGCGCGGGTGCGTGGTCGAGTCGGCGTAGCGCCTGGGCGAGGCCGGCGGCGTTCCAGTACCGCTGGTGGGGGTCCTTGCGCAGCAGAGTGAGCACGAGGTCGTCCCAGACGGGTGGGATGGCCTGGGCCACCGAACTGGGTGTGGGCGGTTCCTGGGTGAGGTGAGCCGACAGGTAGCCCATGGTGTCGGGGGCTTGGAACGGCAACTGACCCGTGATCAGCTCGAAGAGGAGGCAGCCGAGCGCGTACAGGTCGCTGCGCGGTTCCGGGAAGCCGCGGGCTTGTTCAGGGGCCATGTAGGGGGGTGTGCCCAGGATGAGGCCGGTCCGGGTGAGCCGGTCGGCGGTTGCGTAGGGGTCGGCTGCCCGCGCGACGCCGAAATCGAGGACCTTCACGATGCCGGACGGCGTGATGAGGATGTTGGACGGCTTGATGTCCCGGTGCATGATTCCGGCGTCGTGCGCGTCAGCGAGTGCGTCACAGATCTGCGCCCCCCATCGGGCCACGTCCGGCAAGGTGATGGCTCCCCCGCGCAGCATCGCGTCCAGGCCCTCGCCTCGGACCAGCTCCATCACCAGGAACGGGACCCTGTTGTCCCCGGTGCCGGTCTCCCCGAGGTCGTGGACGGTGACGATGTTGGGGTGCTGCAGCCGGGCGGTGATCCGTGCCTCGCGCAGGAACCTGGCGCGTGCTTCGTCGCCGCGGCTTCCGCCGCCGGCGAGCAGGGAGATCACCTTCACCGCGACGGGCCGGTCCAGGGTCTCGTCCTGTGCCTCCCATACTTGCCCCATGCCGCCCTCGCCGAGTTGTCGCATCAACCGGTAACGCCCCCCTAGGAGCTGGCCTCGCACTGTCACGCCTCCTCTCTTCTCGGAATCTTCGAGCTTTCCTTGAGCCGATCAGGGGCTCGGTCCAGAACGCGGTAGACAGCTGGTTGCGGGTGGCCTGGTGCTCGATCAGCGAGGACCAGAACGCCACTTCGGGAACTGACCCGCCAGCGGCCGTCCACACGAGCGTCCCTCAGCGTGGCACGATGCCGGAAATGTCCGGCGCCGCCCGGTGACCGGCTTGCCGAATCCGAGTCACTCCTCGCGACGGCGCATGGCGGGAAACACGGCCGCCAGGGTCGGGCTGTCGGGCCGGTACAGGTCCAGCGGGTCGGCACGCATCGCCGCGTCGAGCGCGCGGGCGTCGTCACCGACCAGGATGCGCCACGTGCCGGCGCGTACGCCATCAAGGATGACGGTCGCGGCGTCGGCGGCCGACAGCGGCGCGGTGTCGCGAAACCACTCACCCATGCTCTTGACCGCAGCCCGAACCTTCTCATCGCTCAACCGGTCGGCGGGAACGCCCGCGACGACGGCGGCGCGCTCACGGGCGTCCGCGAGCTCCTCGGCGGTCATGTCGTCAGGCTCGGAGTGGCCGTGGATCCGGCGGGAGTTGATCACGATCTCCGTGCCGACGTGCCCCGGCATCACCAGCGCGACTCGTACGTGCGGCGCGTTGATCCGCAGGTCCGTCAGCATCGCCTCGGAGAAGCCCTTCACGGCGAACTTGGCGGCACTGTACGCGCTCATCGGCAGACCGGGGCCGGCCGCCCAGAACCCGTTGACACTGCTGGTGTTGACCAGGCATCCCTCATCACTGGCGATCAGGAGCGGCATGAACGCACGCGTGCAGTTGTACACCCCGCCCCAGCAGACGTCGAAAGTACGCTCCCACTCGGCTCGCGAGCTGGTGACGAAGCTGGCGCCGCCGCCGATGCCGGCGTTGTTGAACAGCAGGTTGATGTGGCCGGTCTGGTGCCGCTCGACCACTTCGTCGCGGAACCTCGTCACCTGAGTCTCGTCCGACACGTCGCAGTGGTGGGTGGTGACCCGCACATCGCCGCCGCCGGGTGCGGCCTTGGCGGCTCGGTCGGCGGTGACGGACAGCCCGGCCTCGTCGACGTCGCACACGGCGACCGAACAGCCTTCGGCGGCCAGCTGAACGACCAGTTCGCGTCCCATCCCGGCGCCGCCTCCGGTGACGACGGCCATCTTTCCCGTGAACGATCTCATCGCTCAGCCTCCTCCGTCGCTGACGACCCTCGCACGTACCGGGGCGGCCATCAACGCCTGGTCCACCTCACAAGACCCGACTACCACCGGGTCTTGGTCCTATCCGTCAGAGATGTCCCACTGCGGGACGTCAGTCCTGGTCAGCGGCATGGGAGGGCCGACGATCCACCGGCCGGCCGTGAAGGAGGTCAAGCACGGCCGTGCCTGGAATGATCTTAACGCGTGTGGCAGTCGCGGTGCATATCGGGGATTCGTCCGTCCTGGCGGGCGAGGGTGTCCACCAGGTGGACGTGGTCGTGGGCATGCCGGAGCGCGGGTCGGTGCGGGTGGCCGCGACGACGACGTGCGCGGCGTACGAGCCGGGTGACATCCCGGCGCGGAGGCGGCGGTGCGTTCGGCGGCGCACAGTTCAGCGAGCCGAGCTGGTGCGACCGGGTCGTGGCGGTGCGGGCGCCGGCGACGTTGCCTCGGGACCGCCGCGGGAGCGGAGATCGGCGTCATGACCATGGCACGTCCTCGGCGGCGATCCCCCCGCGTCGGGGCGTGGTGGTAGCGGGTGCAGGCTGTAGCGGACGTCTGCGGTGGTGAGGGCACGGTGGGGTCGGTAGCGCTGTCTTCGAGTGCGGGCCCCCGCCCACCTCCCGGGTCCCGGGCTCACCCATTGTCGACGCTGATGTCCCGTGAGAGCATCCAGCGATGCGTGTGAATCTGTGGTATCGCCATTTATCCCGCATCCTCCTGGCCCTGGTCGCAGCCGCCTTCTCCATCGCATCCCTGGGCCTGGCCACCCCGGCATCCGCCGCCGTTCCCGACGGCCACAACTGCTGGTACGGCCCGCCGAGCCAGACCGTCAACGACACTGCGGCGGTCCAGTGCGACGGTCCAGTGCGACGGACTCCCGTACGTCATCCGGTACAGCACCGAAGACGCCGCCTGGCGGGCAGCATGAGCGCTGCCCCGAAGACCACCGCGCTGCGCGGCGGGAACGTCACGCTCACCGCGGCCGCCGACGTCAGCGGCGCGCTCACCGAGCCAGGTGAGATAGAACGAACTTGACCTGCCGCGAACCCTGTCGTCACAGCCGATGGGGTAGGTCGCCTTCGCGGTTCCCTCGGGTGGTGAGGGGCCGGATCAGAGATCTCATGGGGGCGACGGTGCGGTGTCGATCGTGGCCGGTTTTCGGCTATGGAGCACCGGGAGC
This sequence comes from Nonomuraea monospora, assembly GCF_039531895.1. NCBI lineage: Bacteria > Bacillati > Actinomycetota > Actinomycetes > Streptosporangiales > Streptosporangiaceae > Nonomuraea > Nonomuraea monospora. Next base: position 126,804 of record NZ_BAAAQX010000035.1, on the reverse strand, counting down.
AGACGTGTGCCTGGCCGTCCGGGAAGGGGCGCTGCCGAAGCGGACGCGATCCGAAAGCGCATCGCCCGGTGAGACCGGTGGACGGCGAGAGGCGGGCACGGCGGGTACGACGCCGACGAGGCGATGAGCGACAGCACGGAAGGCGATACGCAGCAGGACAGGGGCAGGTCGGTTCGCCCGCCGTCGCTGGCCGATCTGGTGATCGTGCTGGGCGCGCTGGTGGTGCTGATCGGTGGGTCGCTGGCGTTGTTCGGCCTGACCGCACTCGACGGGCCGATCCAGGTCGCGCTCGTGTTGTGCGCGCTGGTCGCGATGCTGGTGGTGCTGAAGAACGGGCACCGCTGGGAGGAGGTCGAGGCCAGCGGGCAGCGTGCGCTGTCGTCGATCACCAGCGCCGTTTTCATCCTGCTGGCGGTGGGCGCGCTGATCGGCACCTGGAACATGTCCGGGACGATCCCGACCCTGGTCTACTACGGGATGCAGGTGCTGTCGCCGGGCTGGTACTACGCGGCCACCGCGCTGATCTGCGGCGTCGTGGCGATGTCGATCGGCAGTTCGTGGACCACGGCCGCGACGGTCGGTGTCGGGCTGGTCGGCATCGCGACCATGCTGGGGGTGTCGGCGCCGATCACCGCCGGGGCGGTGGTCTCGGGCGCGTACCTGGGGGACAAGCTGTCGCCGTTGTCGGAGACCACGGTACTGACCGCGCAGATGGTCAGGGTCAACGTGTACGAGCACGTCAAGCGGCAGGCCTGGACGTCGATCCCGGCGTTCGTGATCGCCTTCGTGCTGTTCCTGCTGATCGGGCTGCTGTGGGGGCCGGTCGCGACCGACCTGGGCGACACCGGCAGTGAACTGACCGCTCTGGGCGACATCTATTGGATCACTCCGCTGAACCTGCTGCCGCTGCTGCTGCTGGTGGTGCTGTCGGCGCGTAAGGTGGCGGCGACGCTCGCGCTGATGGCGGCGGCGATCTTCGCCGGGCTCCTGGGGATTTTCACCCAGCCTGCGGTGATCCGCGCGTTCGTCGGCGAGCCCGCGCTCAATCCGGTCGTGGCTGGGATCAAGGCGGTCTGGCGGGCGATGGCGAACGGGTACGAGAAGACCTCCGGTCTTGCGGATGTGGACCGGCTGCTGTCCCGCGGTGGGATGGACAGCATGCTGCCGACCCTGTGGCTGATCATCGGCGCGGTCACGTTCGGTACGCTGCTGGAGGAGTTCGGGCTGCTCAACCGGCTGATCGAGCCGATGGTCCGGGCGGCCAAGAGCACCGGCCGGTTGTTCGTGGCGGTGTTCGCCAGCGCGTTCGGGCTCAACATCGTCGCCGGTGACCAGTACATCGCGCTGGTGTTGCCTGCGCGGCTGTTTCGGGTCGAGTTCGCCAAGCGCGGCCTGGCGCCGACGAACTTGTCGCGGCTGGCCGCCGACAGCGGCACGGTCACCTCACCGCTGGTGCCGTGGAACTCCTGCGGCGCGTTCCTGGGCGCGGTGCTGGGCGTGCCGACGCTGGCCTACCTGCCGTTCTGCTTCTTCAACATCGCCAGCCCACTGCTCAGCGTCGTGTACGGGTTCACCGGTTTCAAGATCGAACACGTGACCCCAGAGGGTCAGCTCGACAACGCGAAGCCGCAGGATGGATGAGGTTGGCACGCCGGTTCCGCTGAGCGCGGCGGGACGACTCGGTGTGATTCCGGGCCACGCGGTGACACCCCGCCACCTCTCGGGCCCTGCTCCTTCGCGCGGCGAGGAACGTCCTTGCTGTCGAGAGGTGGGTGCCGGATGTTCACCGGGCACATCCAGGAAGCCGGAACGGTGGTGGCCGTCGGCCAGGCTCGTATCGCGGTCAGAGCGTCCGAAATCGCCGCGAGCGCACTGGGTTCGATCTGCCTGAACGGCGTCGGGCTGAGCGTCGTCCGGACTGAGCACGAGGCGGACGTGCTGGAAGCCAGGCTTACGGCCGAGACCCGCCGCAGATCGACCCTCGACCAGATCCAGCCGGGCACGCGGGTCAGCGTGGAAGGGCCGTTGGCGCTGGGCGCCCCGCTGGGCGGCCACCTCGTCCAGGGCGCCGTGGATGCCGCGACCGGTTCTCGGTGGCGCTGATCCCCGCGACGCCGCAGGCCACCGCGCTGTCGGAGCTGTCGGCCGGCGATCGCGTGAACCTGGAGTCCGACCTGCTCACCCGCCTGGTGCACCGCTGGCCGTCCGACCCGGGACGGGCGGTGACCGAGGCGGTCGCGGCGCTGCCGTGGGCGGGACGGATTTCCGGCCGGCAAGGCGTACAGAAGGCGGTGGCGCGACTCGCCCCCGGAGGCGCCGTGGTGATCGGGGATCCCGACCGGGAAGGCGAGGTGCGCGCCCGAGGTCCTCGACCGTCTGGAGATCGGGCCCATCCCCGTACCCGGTGATCGGCATGGCACCCGCCCGCACGTCCCGGTGGACCTGACCACCCGAACCGGGACGGGGTGTCGGCGGAATGCGTCACATCCCGAGCGGCTGTCTCGTCGGACTGCTGAGACGAACACCATCCCGCGAACCGGAAACTCAGCGACATCATGACCGACGTCCCCGCCCGGACGCGTACCGGGGCTCTCCAAGCTGCGCCGCAAGTTGTCGGACGTGGACGGCTACGTGACCAAGCCGGTGACTGCCGAGTTCGAGCTGACCGGAGCGGGCGAGGTCACGCGCGTCATCTCCGGGTCTCGCGGGTGAGCGCGCGGGCCGTCACCCACGAGCGTGGAACTGGAGTTGGAGCTGCGCTCGGTAACCGCCTGCTGTCCGTGGTCTTGGCGATCGGCGCGTCGCGAAGCCCGGCGTGCCCGTGTGGGTGGTTGAGGGCCACACTGATCCGACGATGACAGGACCGGAAAGGGAGTGCCATGCTGTACGGCCGGACGGCGGAGCAGGCCGTTGTCGATCAGATGTTGCTCAACGTGCTCGAGAGCCGTCCCGGCGCGCTGGTCGTGCGCGGCGAGGCGGGCATCGGCAAGTGGGCCCTGCTGGACTACGCCGCCGCCACCACACAGGCGCATGTGCTTCGCGTCACAGGCGTGGAATCGGAGGCCGAGCTGCCCTTCGCCGCCCTGCATCTGCTGCTCCGCCCGGTTCTCGACCGGGTGAGCGCACTCCCGGCGCAGCAGGCCGACGCCCTGCTCAGCGCGCTCGGCCTGGCCGGTGTTCTCCCTCACCGGGCTCGGCGGGTTCCGCGCCGCGAGCACCTTCCAGATCCAGGAGCTGGTCTCGCACGGCTACGTGGTCGTCGGGCTCGACCAGCCGGGCGCCGCCGCCATGACACGCTTCCCCGACGGGCGAGAGATCCCAGGGCGGCCCAGGGACGAGATCTATCCGCTGATCAGCCAGAGCTGGACGCCGCGGGCCGACGCGCCGACGCTCCAGGGGAAGGCGCTTCCCGACGGCATCGTCCCGTACTTCGCGCAGGACGTCAGCTTCGCGCTCGACCGGCTCACGGGGCTGAACGAGGCCGACCCCGCCGGCATCCTGACCCGCCGCCTCGACCTTGAGCGCGCCGGCGTCTTCGGCATCTCGTGGGGCGGCGCGACCGGCGCCGAGGCGTGCGCGAACGACCAGCGCCTCAAGGCGTGCTTCATCATGGACGTCCAAATGACAGCCAACGTCGTCAGGGCGGGCTTGCGGCAGCCAGTCATGTTCATGACCCGCGATACCGAGACCTTCCGTCTCGAACGGCAGCGCAGCGGCGGCTGGCCGGAGGAGGAGATCTCCGGGACCATCGAGACCATGACCGACGTGTACCAGCGCCTGCCGAGCGCCGGCTATTACGTGGAGGTCCCCGGGTTGTTCCACGTCGACTTCACCGACGCCCCGGTCTGGTCACCGGTCACACCGCGACTTGGCCTGAACGGGACGATCGACGCTCAGCGAGCACACGACATCATCAACGCCTACTCGCTCGCGTTCTTCGACGAGCATCTCTTGGGACGATCATCGTCGCTGCTCGAGGAGCCGTCGAGCCGCTTCCCAGAAGCGCGGTTCATGCATCGCCAGGGCGGACCAGGACGGTTGTCAACCGCCGCGCACCCTCGGTGACCGGGTCCATGCCGCCAGGCGGCGGTCGCGGCGATCACCTGCCGCAGTGCCGCCGCGACGGGCTCGAGCGCTCGCCGCACGGTGGAGTACGAGGGCGGCTTGCTGCTCCTGGTGGCCCGGCAGGGCGATCTGCCGCATGCTGGTGACTCCGAGCGCGATCGCCACCGCGAGTTGGACGAGCACTGGGATCATGCGGCGAAGAACATCTGGAGGTGGTGGTTGACGGGTTCGGGGCAGTCCAGTTGGGGGGCGTGGCCGCAGCCGTTGAGGATCTGGAGCTGGGCGTCGGGGAGCAGGGCGGCGAAGAGGTGGGCGCGGTCGACGGGCTGGATGGTGTCCTGCTTGCCCCACAGGATCAGGGTCGGGGTTGCGGTGGTGGGGAGCGCGCGTTCGGTCAGGGCCCAGTCCAGGCGGCGTTCCAGCAGGTAGGTGGCGCGGATGTTGTCGTGGAAGGTCATCGGCGCCCACCACTCGTCCAGGAGCTGGTCGGTGACGCGGTCCTTGTTGACCATCATGCCCTCGGCCAAGCTGCGCACGGTCGGCTTGCCGGTGGACAGCTTGGTGGCCAGCTCGCCGAAGGCGGGGATCTTCAGGGACTCCCACATCAGGGTGCCGGGCAGGTCCAGGCCGGTCGCGTCGAGCAGGGCGAGTCTGGTGACGCGGTCGGGGTGGCGTTGGGCGAAGGCCAGGGCCCAGCCGCCGCTCCAGGAGTTGCCCGCCAGGGCGGCGCGCGGCACGCCGACGGCGTCCATGAACGTGCCGACGGCCTTGGTCATGGCGTTCAGGTCGAAGCGGAAGTCGCGGTCGTGGAGCTGGGTGTAGCCCTGGCCGGGGAGGTCGACCACGTAGACGGTGTGGTCGCGGGAGAGCGCGGTGAACTGGTCCTTCCAGCCGATCACCGAGGTGCCGCCGGGCGACAGCAACACCACCGGAGCGCCGGATCCGGCCTGGATGTAATGGAAACGGGCGAGCGGGGTGTCGACGTAGCGGGAGCCGACGCTCGCCAGATACGGTGAGCGGAAATTGCGCCCGGCTTCGGTCGGTTGCCAGCCATATGCCCCGAACAACACCGCGGCCACCATCAGCGCGACCACCACCGCCACCCAGCGGGGCCAGCGCCGCCGACGTAGCTGGCGGGCGGGCCGCCCGGCATCGGTCGGAGAGTTCTCGTCAACTGCAACCATGATCGTCCTTGGTCACTGGAGGGTCGTCATACACCCGGACGGGCGAGCACCGGTCGGCGTGACAGGCGCGAGGGGTGACGCGGCTTACACACCCGGCAGACGCCAAGGCAACGGGGCGGTGGAGGTGGCCGACGGTACGGCCCACCATCCGTGCTACTTGGCCGGCAACTGGACTTTCTCCTCCCGCTCAGCAGCCTTGAGCCGGCGGCGAAGAAGTAGAGCGCGCCGAAACCGAAGACGAAGACGAAGACGAGCAGGAACTCGTTCATCGGCCAGTCCCGCGGCGAGTCGGTGAGAAGCGCCCAGGCGCAGAAGGCCGCGGCCAGGATCGCCATGACGGTCGCCGAATAGGGTTCAGGTCGTCTGGTCATGGCCGGGACCCTATGAAGACCGCGATGACCACCGCCTCCGTCAGGTGACTGATGTGCGTACGGGGTCACACCAGTCACGTGACGGAGGCGATGCACAAGAGCCCAGGGCTAGCGTTTTCATCATGAAGTTGATCAATGAACGCCATGCTACGCCCTCGCCTCGGGCATGATCCGCGTCTTCGCCGTCGCGTTCCTTGTGCTGCTGTCCATGACCGCTCCGGCCCGGGCGCATGTCGTCGAGGCCGGAGCGGAGCTGCGGGTGACGCAGACCTTCGGAGCGGGCGAGGTCACGCTCGTCATCGCGGGGGTCTCGCAGGTGCCGGCGCCGCTGCGGGTGAGCGCGCAGGCCGTCCACCCCACGAGCCTGGAGTTGGAGCTGGAGCTGCGCTCGCTGACCGACGGGAGCAGGTCGACGGGTTCGGTGAGCGTCGGGCAGAACGCCGCCGCGTTGCAGGCCCGCCACGCCGGCCCGCACGAGCTGCGCGTTCGTGCCGGCGACGAGGTTTCGCTGATCCCGTTCCGGGTGCTGGTGCCCTCCAGCGCCCCCTGGACGATGGTGATGGACGGCGCCTTCCTGGTGGCCGGTCTGCTGTTGGTGGGCGGTGCGCTCGCCAACAGCATGCCCCGGCTGATCGTGGGCGGCGCGAGCGCCGCCGCGGCGGCCGCGGTCGCCGTGATGCTGCTGGCGCCCTACCTGCCCGCCGCCCAGCCGGAGGGCGCCGCGCCCGTCGCCGAGTTCGGCCGGCCGTACGCGCAGAGCCGGTTCTCGACGCTGCCCGCCCGGCCGGCCACAGGCACGGAGTTCACGCTGATCCTGCGGCTCACTGACGGTGCGACCGGTCGGCCGCTGGACGATCTCGCCGTCCACCACGAGGCCCCCGCGCATCTGGTCGTCACCAGCCAGGGTGGTGCGGTTTTCCGGCACGTGCACCCGTTGCGGACAGCGCCGGGTGTGCTGGCGGTACGGCTGCGCGTCCCGCAACCAGGGCGCTACCTCGCCTACGCCGAGATCGAGCGCCAGCAGTCGGGCGGGCAACTCCTCTCCGGCGCCTTCGAGGTTTCCGGTGCGGCCCAGCCAGACGCCCCGTTCCAGGAGACTGCCATGCCCCGCCTCGCCCCGGCCGCGCCGGCCGCCGGAAGCCCGGTGACCATCGAGATCAACCCGGAGGGACCGATCCAGCCGTGGCTGGGCATGCCCGGCCACCTGATCGTCCGCAGCGAGGACGGAGTCCACCTGGCGCACGCGCATGGGACGGCGGCCGGCGCTTCCGCGCTGCGCTTCACGCTCACTCTCCCGCAACCGGGCCGCTACCTGGCCTGGGCCCAGTACGCCACCGGAGGCCGGCTCGCGACCCGGTCGTTCACTGTGGAGGTGGAGCGATGAAGCGCGCGCGGTCCCTGATGGCCGTCTGCCTGCTCGCGGCGGGCGTGTTGTTCGCCGTGACCTCGCGCTGGTCCGTCGGCGGCCCCGAGAGTGTGGAGGCTGCCGGCCCGCGGTACGCCATCACCGTGCTGCCGGCCGATCCGATCGAGGTGCGCGTGACCTCGGGCAAGGCCGAAACGGCCGCCTTGGCTGCGGCCATGCCGAGCATGGGGCACGCTCTGCCGCGGTCGGCACCGTACAGGCCGGTCTTGGCCACTTCGTCGCCGAGGAGGACGTGTTCACCATGGACGGTCAGGAAGACGGAATCGCGCTCCGGCGTGCCAGGATGGCCATCAGCCGCCCGGCGGGATTGGCCGGATCCTGATGCAGGGCGACCAGCACGGTGGCGGGCAGGTCGGCGGGCAGCGGGGCCAGCACCCGCGACAGCGCCTCCACCCCACCGGCGGAAGCGATCAACGCTGGCGGGCACCCAGGTGCTGCCCGCGGTGGCCGATGCCTGTGAGGAACTGGGGGTGCCGTGTCTTTCCACGGCGTTCCCCTGGCAGGGTTTCGTGTACGGTCGCGGCGGCGACCCGTCACGGCCTTTCACCTGGACCCATCACTTCGCCTGGGGCCTCGACGACATCGCGGACGTCTTCGCCGAGCTGTGGCAGCGTTACGCCCCACGCCCGCAGGTGGGTTGCCTGTGGAACGACGATCTGCAGGGACGGCTGTTGCGTCACCCCGAATACGGCTTCCTGCCGCGCGCTCGGGCGCGCGGGCACCTCGTCGACGACCCGGGCGGCTACCACGAGCCCGCCGCAGGTTTCGAGGAGCACATCGGGCATTTTCTGCGCGCGGACACCGAGGTCATCACCAGCGCCGCGACCGAGGCCGACCTCACGCTCTTCTACCAGCAGGCTGCCGGGCACGGGCTGCGGCCCCGTCTGCTCACCTCCTCACGCTGGCTCGCCTACCCGTGCACGGACCAGGACAGCGCGCTCAGTCAGGCGGCCGTGGCAACGCTGGTCTACTGGTCGCCGCGCCACCCGTTCCGCTCGGGCCTGACCGGCGCGACGCCCGCGCAGCTCGCCGACGCCTACGAACAGCGCACCGGCAACCGATGGCTGCAGCCGCTGGGGCTCGCCCACGCGTTGCTGGAGGTGGCCGCGCACGCTCTGGCCACGGCCGATGATCCCGCCGACGGGCGCTCGGTGGCCGCGGCCATCGGCCGTACACGACTGGACACCATCGCCGGCACGCTTGACTGGAGCGCCGGGCCGACGCCCAATGTGGCGCTGGTGCCGCTGGTCGGCGGCCAGTGGCAACCGGGAAGACGACATCGCAGCGAGCTCACGATCGTGACCAACACCGGCCTGCCCGAGGTGCAGGTCGAGGCCGACCTCGTGCCCGTTCGCTGACCGGTCGCGATCGCCCTGGGCAGCGGGGCCGTGGTGAGTCCCGGCGATCGCACGTCGTCCTGCGAACAGCCGGAGCGATTGCTGGCCAGCCGTGCCATCGGCCGAACAAGTGCGTGATCCCGCCGCCGTCGCACAGCGACTCATCCGGTCGTGGTGCTTGACCGGGACCAGCTCCAGGCCATGAGGATCGAGCCAGCACCTCGCGAAGCATTTGCACACCGTCCGTGTGAGGCAGCGACGGCTTGCCACAGGTAGTGCCGGCAGCCTCCGTCCCCGACTGTGCCGTCCGGCGTCCGCGACCGGCGTCGACCGGGACCCGCGCCGCGGGCTGTGCAGGCCGCTCTTCGCTGCGGCTGGGCCGCAGTGGGGACGAACGCGCTGCGCCCGCCGCCACTGCCTGTGCTGTCCACTGGCGGCGGCGGATTTCCTGCTGGGCCCGTAGCTGTGCGGTGATCAGCGCGGCTTGCTGGGACGGCAGCGGCAGTACCTGGCCGTCGGGCCCGATCCATGCGGACAGGCGGTGGCGCATCCAGCCTGGGGGGTGGCGGATCTCGCTGGCTCTCGACCAGGTGTAGGTCCAGGGGCTGGCGTCGGGCCGGACGTCCAGGCCGTGCAGTACGTCCCGTACGGTGGCGCCCGCGTCGAAGAAGGGCTTGAGCAGCCAGCGCAGGTATCCGGCCGTCAGCCGGCGCAGTAGTGGCGCTTCGTGCCGCAGCCGCTGGCAGGCCTTGAGTCGATCGCGCTTGGTCCTGGGCATGGCCGGGGAACTCGGTGCACCGTCACCGGGTGGCGGGCGGGGCACGTGTGTGCGCGAGGGATCGGGTCTTGGCCCCGGGCCCGGCTTGGGGGTCGAGGCCGGCGAGGCGGACGGATCGGTCGGTGAGGCGGGAGAGACGGGAGTCTTCGAAGAGTTCCAGCCGCTACGTGGCCAGGGTTGCGTTGATGACGCGGCCCAGCAGGTAGTGCTCGTAGCGTCGGTAGAAGGGCCATCTGGCCACGTCGTAGGCGGCGCAGGCCAGGAGTGGTTGGAGAGCGCTTCTGCCGGGGAGCGCCCGCAGCATGAAGGACAGGGCGAGCTGGCAGCGCGCTGGTTCACTGCTTGGCTCAGGCCACCTGTGATCGGGTGCGCTCGTAGCAACGCAACGCTGATCGGCCGACCGCTCAGGACGTCCGTTGCCGCGTGCGCCCGAAGCAAGGATGGCCGACCGCCCGGCTCGGGACGCCCGTTAACGCGTGCGCCCGTAGCAGCGTTGGTCGACGGCCCGGCTGAGGCCGTCCGGCCCGCTCGTTTCCAGAACGGACTGCTCCAGGCGGTGCCCACGGATGGCGAGATCCGTGTAAGGGGCGCGCGAGTAGTCCCGGCACAGGGTTTTGGAGACGATGGAGTCGTTGGTCACGAAGTGCAGCGCCCCTCTGAGGTCGAGGAAGGTCGTCATCTGCTCGTCCATGGTGATGACGTAGCCGCTGAGCACCTGCCGGCCGGTCGCCGCCCCGTCTCCGTCGCCGACCTCCACCGCCATGACGGGAAGGATGGGGATGCGGACGAACTCCAGCACCACGATGGCGGCCAGGCTCAGGGCGAGCAGGGAGGCGACGGCGGTGGTGGTCCAGGGGGCGACGCGGCTCGGCAGGGGGCCGTTCACCAGGAGGGCGAGGGGTGGGAGGAGGCCGAGCAGGATGACCATGACGTCCTGGCGTGCCATCGCCTCCTGGGCCAGCGGCCAGGTGAACACGTAGAACACGACGATGGCGCCCGCGCCGGCCAGTGATGTGCAGGTGGCGACGAGGCCCTCCTGGGTGGGGAATCTCAGTTGCAGTTCGACGGTGGCGAGGATGAGCACGATCGACAGCAGGATGGGCAGGAACTGGATCTCCCAGGTGAGCGCGGCGACGATCATGCTTGCGCCGAGGACCCAGCCCGGGATGTGCGTGCTGAGCCGCGCCACCCGGAATCTGAGTGGTTCGTCCACGCTGAGGCGCAGCAGTGATCCGGCCAGGCGGAAGCCCAGGGTCGCCGCCGGGAGCAGCCACAGCACCGTGAGGAGGAGGGCGGTGATGAGCCCGATCGGGTTGATGTGCTGGACGATGAGTTGCGCGTTGTCCACGCTTTCGTGGCTGAAGTACCAGATGCGCAGCATGAGGAGCAGTGACGGGATGGCGGGCAGCAGGGCGATATGCCACTGCCGGTCCTGAGGCTCGGCCGCGGGCAAGGACGCAGGCGAGGGCACAGGAGGGGGCGCAGGCGGGGGTGAGGGTGGGTCGCCGGTTACCATTCACGGATCTCCGGGCGGGGGACGGTGGGCGGGTCGGCGATGGCGACCTGTTGCCGCTGCCCCAGGACCAGCTCGGCGGGCGCGAGGTGCTCGGCGTACAGGTTGCGCCATTCACCGCTGGTGGTGATGCGGTGCAGGGCCAGCTCGACCAGCGTGTGCATCGCCTCGTTCGGGCCCGTGTGGATGCCCCACCGCTCCGCCGGGTCCAGGGTGATGTCGTGGATGCGCAGCGCGTCCGGGTCCTGCGCGACGAAGCCGGCGAGGATGGCCGCGTCGCTCTGCACCGCGTCGTATTCACCGGCTTTCAGAAGTCGCACGCAGTCGCTGATGCGGAAGCGGCCCATCGGGATGATGCCCAGCTCGCGGAGTGGGCCTTCCGCTGTGGACGCGCCCAGCGTGCACACCTTCTTGCCCCTCAGGGCGGCCATGCTCTCCAGCGTGCCGTCGAAGTCGGATCGGGTGAGCACGGCCTGGGTCGTCTCCAGATAGGCGGAGGAGAACCGTACGCCTTCCTTGATCCGCTGTTCGGTGATGCTGTAGCTGGCCACCACGAGATCCACGGTGATGTAGCCGCCGTCTTTCTTGGCCTGCCTGTCGTCCCGGTGTTCTATTTCGATCGGGACCAGATCCACCTTGCCAGGAGGGAAGCCCAGCTCGCGTGCGACCGCGTACGCGATGTCGATGTCGAATCCCGCGCAGGTGACCGCGCACAGGGCGATGCCGGGGAGGTCGTCCCTGACGCCGATGGTGAGCCGCGCCTTGCCCTGAAGGCCCGCCCTGACCAGCAGGTCCTGTTTGGACGGCGCGATGGACCGCACCACCGCCAAGGCGCTGACAGTCACCAGGAGGACCACGAGGATCAGCACACCGATGACCGTCAGCCGCGCCCGGACCCTTTTCGTACGTCGAGCCATTCGGGGTCTGGTTTGTTGTTGGACGTCCATTTCTCCCTGCCGATGTTCGACCGATTTTCGATCGCGCGGAAACGCCGGAGGTCGCCAGGCATTGCCGTCGTGGCCGCCCTTTCCGGGTGCCCTCCCGGGAGTTCGCGACTGAGTCGCCGCTCAAAGCGGGAGCCGCTACGATGCGGTTAGGGAAGGCCCGCGCGGCATAATGACGGCGATTCATTGATTAACGCGCCGAATATCTCCATCAATGGGCGCGAACATGTCGGGTTTCGAATGTCGCGGCCCCATCGTGGCCCTCGGCTCCACTGTCGTGTTCCGCGCCTCGGCACCGCAAGCCACCTGAACAAGCTCCGAACACGCGCGGAACACGAGACGAGGATCAGCACAAGATGACCGATGGCGGCAGTCCCGCCCCGCATCCCGCGCTCGCCGACTTCGCCAGGGGGTTGCAGGCGTTACGGCAGGAGGCCGGCGATCCGACCTTCCAGCGGCTCGCGAACGGCACCGGCACCGGACGCACCACGCTCTCGCAGGCGTTCAACGGCCGGATCCTGCCGAGCTGGGGCACGGTGAAGGCGTGGGTGGCCTGGCTCGACGGCGACGTGGACGCCTGGCGAGGCCGGTGGGCAACCGCCAAGGCGGCCATGCGGGAGAACGCGCCCGGACCCGAGCCTCCGGCTGTGCACCTGCCCGCCGCGGCCGGGCGTTTCGTGGGCCGCCATCATGAGCTGGCCGCGCTGACGGTGCTGCTCGACCAGGTCTCCTGCGGCCAGGGCGCCGCGGTCGTCGCGCTGATCGGCGGCAGCGCCGGCATCGGCAAGACCACGCTCGCGGTGCACTGGGCCAGGCAGCACGTGGACCGCTTCCCCGGCGGCCTGTTCTACGTGGATCTGCGGGGGTTCGGCCCGGACGCCCCCATGGCCGCGCCTGAGGCGATCCGCGGGCTGCTGTCCTGTCTCGGCGTTCCCGACCGGGAGATCCCGTCCGGCTTCGACGCGCAGGTCGCCCGGTTCCGCTGCCTGCTGGAGGGCAGGCGCAGCCTGCTCGTCCTGGACAACGCGCGCGACACCGACCAGATTCGGCATCTGCTGCCCGGTTCGCCCACCTGCCTGGTCCTCGTCACGAGCCGGCGGGAGCTGGGCGGCCTGATCGCCCGCCATCGGGCCGCGTACCTGCGGCTCGACCTGCTGACCGCCGCCGAGGCGCACCGGCTGCTGGTCGGGTTCCTCGGTGAGGGGCGGGCCGGGGCCGAGGCGGGGGCCGCGCGGGAGCTGCTGGCGTGCTGCGCGGGGCTGCCGCTGGCGGTGTGCATCGTCGCCGCCCGTGCCGTGATGCGGCCGGAGGTGCCGCTCAAGGTGCTCGCCGGCGAGCTGGGCCTGGAGCGGGACCGCCTGCGGGCGCTGACGACGGGGGACGGCGGCGACACGGACATCTCCGCGGTCTTCTCCTGGTCGTACCAGGCGTTGCCGGCCGGCGCGGGCGCGCTGTTCCGGCTGCTCGGCGTGCATCCCGGCCCCGAGCTGGGTGTCGCGGCGGCGGCCTCGCTGGCGGGCCTGGCCGAGGCGGACGCCGCGGGCCTCCTCGCCGAGCTGGCGCGGGCGAGCCTGCTCGTCCGGGACGCGACGGAACGGTTCCGCTGCCACGACCTGCTGCGCGCGTACGCCACCCAGTTGTCCGCGGACGAGGACGGCGACGAAGAACGCGCCCGAGCCCTGCACCGGACCCTCGACCACTACCTGCACACCGCCTATGAGGCCGCGCTGCTGCTGTTGCCCGGCCGGGAGCCGCCGGCGCTCCCCCGGCCCCGAGCCGGAGTCACCCTCCACCGGCCGCGGGACGTCGAGCAGGCGATGGCCTGGTTCACCCGGGAGCACGCCAACCTGCTGGCGGCCGTCCGCCGAGCCGCCGACGACGGGTTCGACGAGCACGCCTGGCAGCTGACCGAGGCCTGCGGCGACTTCTTCGACCGGCAGGGGCACTGGCACGACTGGCTGGCCGCCCTGCGCGTCGCGCTGGCCGCGTCCGAGAGACTGGGCGATCGGGGCGCGCAGGCCCGCACGCGCCGGGACCTCGGCCTGGCCTGCACGCGCCTGAGCCGGTACGCGGAGGCCGCGACGCACTTCGCGGCGGCGATCGAGACGTTCCGCGACCTCGGCGACCCCGTCGGTGAGGCCCGCGCGCACATCCATCTGTCGTACGTCCGCGAAGAGGAGGAGCACCTGCTGGACGCCCTCGCGTCCGTGGAGCGGGCGCTGCGCCTGTTCCTGCGCGCCGGGCACGGGACGGGGCAGGCCACGGCGCTCGACACCATGGCGAACTACCAGCTCAGGCTGGGCGACTCCCGCGAGGCACTGTCTCTGGCCGAGCAGGCGCTCGGGCTGTTCCAGACCCTTCAGGACCCCTACGGCGAGGCCAGCGCGTGGGACAACGCCGGCCGGGCCCATCACGGCCTGGGCGAGCACGAGGTGGCCGTCACGTGTTTCCGGAAGGCGCTCTGCCTCTGCAGGCAGGTGCACGACCGGTACGGCGAGGCGTACATCCTGCACCACCTCGGCGACAGCCTGCTGGTGCTCGGCGACGGTTCAGGGGCGGGGCAAGCGTGGGGCCAGGCGCTGGCCATCATGCGGGAGCTGGGGCATCGCGACACCGAGGAGTTGCGGGCGAAGGTCGCGGGCCTGGGCTGATCGCGGGGCGTCGCGACCTGTGAGGGAACGCGCCTCTCCGGGAGAAAGTGGACAACGGTTCGCGCGGCATGATCACATATGGCGCTGTTCACTTCCTTCTCGGCACGAAAGGCCGAACGTGATCACGAAACGTCTGGCGGGGCTGCTGGCTCCGCTCGCCTTACTTCTCACCACCGGCGCGGCGGGCGCGTCCGCCAGCGACGGCGCCCCCGCCCCCACAGACCCAGGGCCGGTCTACGCGACCGTCACCGACACGAGCGGGAAGCTGTCCCTGCAGACGTTCGGGCGTCCGGACGGCAAGGACATGGTGTTCAGGATCTCGGGCTCGGTGTACGCCAACATCGAGGGCAACAGCCTGGACCCGGCGATGCGGCACGGCCAGAAGCTGTTCAACATCGAGGGCTACAACATCCGGCGGCTGTACCGGGTGCCCGACACCAACCAGCTCTACCAGCTCTCCCGGGAGATCGTCTTCTACACCGACCCGGCGGATCCGCAGCGCGTGCTGCGCGAGTGGCAGAACCCGATCGACGGCAAGACGTACCCGGTCGTCCCGATCAACAACGACACGGTGAACTTCGGCCCGTTCACGATCACCCCCGCCTACGCGGGCCCGCCGCTGCAGCAGTTGCACGACGAGAGCGTCTGGACGAGCGACATCCCCGTCCGGACGAACTTCGCCACCACGCTCGGCGAGCAGTTCGGCCTGGTCGGCGGCGTGTACGCGGCCCAGGAGATGTTCGACTTCTCCGTGGACAAGCGCGAGGTGGCGGCCCGCACCGAGGCCGGGGTGCCGGAGGGCGCGATGAAGACGAAGATCAGCTGGGCGCGGACCAGCCCGTGGGCGCCGTTCATGTGCCTGCCGGAGACCGAGGTGCGCGGCCAGCTCACCTACCACGCCCGGAGCTGGTCGCTCAGCTCGTACGCGGCGATCGAGCCGTGGCTGCGGGCCGAGATCGAGGCGGGCTACCCGCTGTACAAGGCCGCCCCCGCCCAGCCGGGGCCGAGCGAGAACTCCTGGACCTCCTTCTACAACAAGCAGCTCGGCAAGGGCGCCACCACCTGGGCGAGCTGGTGCGCCGCCAACGGGCACGCCTGACCGCCGGTCACGGCACGGGATGCGGTGTGGTGCGCTCCTCCGCGGCCATCAGATGGTCGATGAGCGCCAGCAGCACATCGCGTCCCGCCTGCCGCTCGCGGGCGTCGCAGAGCACCAGCGGCACCTGCGGGTCGAGGTCCAGGGCCGCGCGGATCTCCTCCGGCGTCCGGTCCCTGACGCCGTGGAAGCAGTTGACGCCGACCACGAACGGGATGCCGCGGTTCTCGAAGAAGTCGATGGAGGCGAAGCTCACCTCCAGCCGCCGGGTGTCCACCAGGACGACGGCGCCCAGCGCCCCGTTGACGAGGTCGTTCCACATGAACCAGAAACGTTCCTGGCCGGGCGTGCCGAACAGGTAGAGCACCAGCTCGTGGTTGATGGTGATGCGGCCGAAGTCCAGCGCGACGGTGGTGGTGGACTTGCCGCTCAGGCCCTCCAGGTCGTCCACGCCGACGCTGGCGTGCGTCAGGTACTCCTCGGTACGCAGCGGCGCGACCTCGCTCACCGCGCCGACCATGGTCGTCTTGCCGACGCCGAACCCGCCGGCGACGAGGATCTTGACTGCCAGGGGAGCACGGGCCTGGTGCTCAGAGCTTGCGTAGCCCATCCCTCACCGCTTTCAGGATTGTGATGTCGGGAAGCCTGCTCGCCGGGGCGAAAGCCAGCGGCGGCTGGGCCAGCACGTGCCCGGCCTCGACCAGATCCTCGATGAGGATCTTGGTCACGGAGACCGGGAGGTGCAGGGCGGAGGCCAGCTCCGCCACCGCCAGCGGCCGCCGGCACAGGTCCAGGAGGGTGTGATGCTCCGGCTGCAGCTTCCTCAGGTCGCGTCTGGACGGCGGAGCGCCCGCCGCGGTCGCCGTCACCATGGTGATCAGGGTCAGGTCGTCCCGCTGGGTGGCGGTACGGCCGCTGGTGATCGTGTAGGGGCGGACCAAGGGCTCGTCGGCGTCGTCGTCGAAGTCCTCCGTCCAGTGTTTCATCCGGGACTCCCCGGCCTGCTGGTCATCGGCGGGCGCGCCCCCGTGCCGAGCTTCTGGCCGACCTGCTGGATCAGGGTGTGCATCGCCTCGCTCATCACCTCGGCGTCCACCTGCTGGGAGGCGACGACCGCCAGGTGGGTGCCGCGGCCCGCCGCGGTGATGAACAGCCACAGCTCGGCCAGCTCGATGATGACCTGGTGGACCTGCCCGCCGCCGAAGAGATCCCCGGCGCCCCTGGCCAGGCTCTGCTGGCCGGTGGCGATCGCGGCCAGGCGTTCGGCGTTGGCGCGCTGGATGGTCCTGGACTGGCTGATCACCAGGCCGTCGTCCGACAGCACGATGGCGTGCCGGGTGCCGGCGACCTCATTGACCAGGCGGTCCAGGAGCCAGTCCAGGTCGGCGTTGGTGGCGGTGGTTCGCTGCGTCATCATCGATCTTCCGTCGTAGGGGAACCGGCCTCGGAGTCCGGGTCCGGAGGCGTGGGGAAGGCGTCGTCACCGGTCCGGCGCCGGCGGGACTGCCGTTGGAACGCACCGATTGTGGCACCGGATCGGCGTGGCTGATCACGAAGCGGGCCGGTGTCCTGTTCGGCCGGCTCCTGCGTGCTCACCGGCCTGCGGAGCTCGGGGGCCAGGCTGGCCTGGCGGACCCGCTGGGGCAGCGGCGCGGGCTCGCCACCGTGGTCCGGGGCCCCGTTCCGGTCCGGCGCGCCGTTCTGGGCCGCCGCCTGGGCCGCCACCTGCGCCATCGCGCGCCCTCTTGAGCGCGCGGGCAACGGCTCGTCTCCGCGTGACGTGGGGACGGCTTCCGCTACGTCCGGCTGGCCGGCCGCCTCGGCCGGAGGAACCTCCTCCTCTTCCGGGGCCTCCACGATCATGGCCTCAGGAAGCAGCACGACGACGCGCGTGCCGCCGTAGGCGGAGGAACGCAGCTCGATCTGCAGGCCCAGGTTCGCCGACAGGCGGGCGACCACGTACAGGCCGAGCCGCGCGTCCTCGGCGTGCGTCATCACGTCGAGCTCGGGCGGCGCGGCCATCAGCTCGTTGGCGGCGGCGTACTGCTCGGGCTCCATGCCCAGGCCGCGGTCCTCGATCTCCACGGCGACGCCCCGGCTGACCGGCGCGGCCCGCACCTCGACGGGGGTGATCGGCTTGGAGAAGGCGGTGGCGTTCTCCATCAGCTCCGCCAGGACGTGCACCAGCGGGCCGACCGCGCGCGCGGCCACCCACGGTCCGCCCTCGACCTCGATCGAGATCCGCCGGTAGTCCTGGACCTCGCCCTGCGCGGCGCGCAGCACGTCGAGCAGCCGCACCGGCCTGCGCCAGCGCCGCTGCGGCTGGCCGCCGCCGAGGATCACCAGGTTCTCCTCGTAGCGGCGCAGCCGGGCGGTCAGGTGGTCCAGGTCGAACAGGCCCTCCAGCACCTCGGGGTCCTCGTGCCTGCGCTCCAGCTCGTCCAGCTTCTTCAGTTGCAGGCCGATGAGGATCTGCGTGCGCCGGGCGATGCGCTGCAGCATGCGCTGGAAGCCCCGATGCTGCTCGGCCTGCCGGACGGCGGTGGCCACGGCGCTGCGGCGGGCCAGGTTGAGCGCGTGGCCCAGCTCGCCCAGCTCGTCCTGGGTGGGCTCGATCATGTGGGCTTCGGCGTCCACGTCCACGTCCTGGCCGCGCTCCAGCCTGGCGACCACGTCGGGCAGCCGCTCCTGCAGCTCCAGGGCGTCCTGGCGCAGCTGGTCGATGCGGCGGCGGAGAATCCGTGTCAGCCGCCAGCTCGTGAAGATCACCAGGCCCAGCGCGAGCAGGCCGACGCTGCTGATGATGACGAACACCGTGAAGATCATGTCGGCGTGGCCGTAGCCGATCGCGCTCACGTTGTCGAAGCGCAGCCGCAGCAGCTCCAGCACCTGCCGGGTGACCGTGTCCGCCGAGGAGCGCCACATCGACCTGTTGCCGCGCAGGGTCACCTGCCCCACCTCGGTGGCGCTGCCCGGCGTGACGAACTGCCCCTCCAGGACCGTCAGCGTCTGCCAGGCCTGGCTGTTCATCAGCCCCGCGTACCTGGTCTCGTTGCCGGTCAGCCCCGGCAGCACCCGCGTCTGCAGGAGGTGTCTCCTGGCGCCGATCGCGTCGGTGACCAGACGGTACTCCTCCCTCGTCAGCCGCTTGCTCTCCCAGCCGCGGGCCAGCAGGGCGTCCTCGCGGCCGAGCGTGTCGACCACCCAGAACAGGTCGACGAGCAACTGCGCCTTGTTGCTCACCTCGCCCTCGTCGGTCCGGCTGAGCACGGTCAGCACGCCGATGGCCGACTCGATGAGGCCGCTGTAGTAGTCGTACGACTTCTGCGCGTCCGCCCATCCCGCGTCCACCGACCGGCGCTGCTCGGCCAGTCGGCCGAGGCTGTTCGCGGTGCGGGAGACCGCGTCGGCGAGCCCGTCCGGCGCGTCGCCGGTGTCCAGCGACGACAGCGGCAGGAACGCGTTCACCGCCCGGTCGGTCGCCGCGCGCGCCGTGGCCAGCTCACCGGCCGAACCCCTGCGCAGGCCCGCCTGGAACTCGGCGGTCAGCCTGCGCTCGGCGTCCAGGCCGAAGAACAGGTCGGACGCGGGCTTGCCGGCCAGCGAGGTGGCCAGGTCCATCTGGGCCTGCTCGGTCCGCCACTGGCTGAAGAGCTGGTTCATGCCCGACGCCAGCAGCGGCGTGAACGTCAGGCTGGGCACCAGCACGATGATGAGCAGCACCGTACGCAGCGACAACCGCCGCACGCCGGCCGGTTTCCGCGGCCCGGCCCCGTCGTCCGCGGCCCCGGCTCGTGGTCGCCTGCTCCTGCCCCATCCAGTCACGCGCGGGACACTCCTCGCCGGTCGGTGTTGCTGTCATGGACGATCTCCGTGCAGGTGATCGGTGCCCGATCGTAGCCATGCGGGAGATGAGCCCGAAAGCCCTGATTTCGGCGCGGCAGAACAAGTTCGGTGGAAGGCCTGATGAGGCGTACTGACGCGGCCCTTTCAGCGGGCGCGGGACGTCCAGTCGGCGAGGGCGCGGCGGGCGGCCAGGGTGGTGGGGTGGACGGGGCCGATCAGGCGCTCCAGGTCGGGCAGGAGGGCGGCGAACTGGTCGCGGGCGGCGGCCGCGTCGCCCGCCTCGCCCGTCCAGGAGGCGAGCGAGTGGCGGGCCTTCAGGGTGACGGGGTGCTCGCCGCCCAGCAGGCGCTCCAGGTCGGGCAGCAGAGTGGTCACCTGGTCGCGGGCCGCCGCCGCGTCGCCCGCCTCGCCCGTCCAGGACGCCAGGGCGTACCTGATGTGCAGCGTGACGGGATGGCCGTCGCCCATGACGTGCTCCGCGATGAGGTGGATGGCGGCGAGCTGGTCGCGTGCGCCCGCCGGGTCCCCCGCGCGTCCCGTCCAGATGGCGTGGGTGTGCCGGACGCGCAGCGTCATGCCGTCGTCGTCGCCGAGCACCTTGCGCACGTACGGGAGCAGCAGCACGTACTGGTCGCGCACGGTGGCGGCAGCCGCGCCCGAGGCGCCCGACCAGTGCGCCAGCTCGTGCCGTGCGATCAGCGTGTTGGGATGCTCGGGGCCGAGCACGCGTTCGCACACCGGCACCAGGGCCGCCGCCTGGTCGCGGGCGGCGGCGGGGTCGCCCGCCTGGCCCAGCCAGCGGATGAGCTGGCGCCGGATGCTCAGGGTCCGCGGGTGCTCGGGGCCCAGGGTGCCGGCGCGGTGCTCGTGGATCTGCAGGCTCAGCAGCTTCGCCGTACGGTAGTCGCCGCTCACCCCCAGATACCAGGCGATCTTGCACAGGTTGGGGTCGTCGAGCGGCAGGAGCGCCCGCGCGTGCGGCAGCAGTTGCGCGAAGCGGGGCCAGTTGGCCGTGTCCTCCGCGTCCGCCTCCACCTCCCCGCCTGCGGGGAACACCGCGTGCAACAGGGCGCAGGCGGCTCGCTGCCAGGCGGCCCTGGAGGCGGCGGAGACGTTGTCCAGCGTGACCGCCTGCACCAGCCGGTGGATCGACACCCGGTCGGCGGCCGGCAGCCCGATCAGGCAGTGCCGGCGCAGCAGGCTGATCGCCGCGTTGACGCCGAGAGTGCTGCCGGGCAGCGAACGCAGCGCTTCGAGCGTGCGGCCGCGCTGCGTCCTCAGCTCGTCGGTGACGAGCAGGTCCTGAGGGTGGCGCGCCTCCAGCGGGGTGAGGAGCAGCCGGTACGGGATGGCGTCCGGGTCGTAGCAGGCCAGAAGCCGGATCAGGGAGATCGCCTGCACGTTGGTCGCGGCCAGGGTCTCGAAGGCGAGCTGCCAGGTGGAGGCCACCCGGGAGGGGTAGCCCCAGGGCTCCCCCTGGGCGAGCATGGTGCTGCGCTGGTGCTGCAGGAGCCCGTGGTAGCCGGTGATCGTGGTGCCGGTGTCGGCCATGTAGGCGCCGGCCTGCTCCAGGGCCAGCGGCAGCGCGCCCAGCGCGGTGACCACGGCGGCCGCCCCGTCCTGGTCCTCCTGGCCCGCGCGGGCTTGCAGGAACGCCATCGCGGGCTCGGCGTCCAGCACGTCCAGCTCCAGGCCGTGGTCGAACGGCCAGTGCGCCGACCGGCTGGTGACCAGCACGTGGCCGGGCCCCGCCGGCGGCAGGAAGGCACGCAGCGCCTCGGCGAAGGGCGCGTTGTCGAAGATCAGCAGCCACCGGCCGGGGTACGCGGCGAGCGCGGCGTGCACCTGGTCCACGGGGTCGGCCAGGTCCGTCGCCTGCCGCACGGCCAGCAGCGCCGCCAGGTTGGCGTACGCGGCCGACAGCAGCGCGGTGTCCTCGGCGGGCAGGTGCCAGACGAGGGTGTACTCGTGCAGGTAGCGGTGGGCGTACTCGACCACCAGGCTGGTCTTGCCGACCCCGCCCAGCCCGTGCACCGCGATCAGGTGCGGGAGCGCCCCATCGCCGGCCAGGCGCTCGTGCAGCTCGGCCAGCGTCTGATCGCGCCCGGCCAGTTGCGGCGGGCGGGGCGGCAGCCGGACCGGCCTGGCCGGTGGCCTCGGGCGGGGCGGCTGCCGGACGGCCGCCGCCAGGTGACCGCCGGTGATGGCGATCTCGTCGCCGCCCGTGGCATTCCACGCCAGGACGTCCCCGCCCGGCCGCGGGCCCGAAGGGCGTAGTTGCGTCCACAGCGTGGCCGTGGAGATGAGCAGGCCGAGGACGCCGGCGAACATGCTCACCACGCTGGCCCGCTTGTCGAGGACGTCCAGCACGTCCAGGACCACGTCGGGCTCGCCGGGGGCGTCCGAGAAGAACGCCCACACGCCGACGCCCAGCAGAACCAGGGACACCAGGGCCGCCGACTTGGCCAGCACACGCGGCCATCGGTGCCCTGTGGGCTGGGGTGGCGGAGGAGAGGCCGTCACCGTCTCAGCGTGAGGCCTGCTTCATCAAGAACACCAGTGCGGCGTGGATACCGGCAGCGGCGAGAGGGACGGGCGGCGCCTTCGGCCTGCCGCACACCGACGCCGTCACGGCGACTCCGGCGCGCGGATGGTATTTCGACGTCGCCTCCGGGGTGGCACGCGAACAAGGGGCGTTCGGGCAGCATTCCGGCCCGCCGGGGAGCCTTCGTCAGGGGCTGGAAGGCTTCCCGGGGTCGGTGGTGAGCTGGGCCAGGCCCGCGCGGGCGAAGTGGAGCACGCGATCCACCAGGGCGGGCAGGTCTTCGCGGTGGCGGGCCTCGCGGGTCGTGTACAGCTCGCGAAGGCCGCCCACCACGGCGTACGCGGTCAGGCGGGGGGCGAGGGCGTCGGGCGGGAGGCCCAGGTCCTTGCCGATGGCGGCGGCGATCAGGCGTTCCAGCTCGTAGTAGCTCGCGCGGGCGCGGGCGCGCAGATCTTCGTCGTCGGCGATCAGGGCGGCGCGCTTGGTGCGCAGGGACCAGATCTCGCCTGGCTCGCGGCCCTGCTCGGCGTCGTGTTCGTCGAGAGCACGCATCGTGTCGCGCATCCAGTCGCCGACGGCGTCCAGCGTGTCGCCGGGCCGGGGGGCGAGGCGGGCGGCCAGCGAGTCCGGGTCGAACGGGTCGTCGGCGAACAGCAGGTCTTCCTTGGTGGGGAAGTGCAGCGTGACGGTCCGCGTCGCGACGTCGGCGTGCTCGGCGATCGCCGCGATGGTCGTGTTGCGGTAGCCGTTCGAGGTGAACAGCTCCAGCGCCGCTGCCTGGATCCGCTCGCGGGTCTGCCGCTTCTTCCTGTCTCGCCTGCCTTCCATGGACTGGAGCCTAGCATGCTTGGAATTAATGCATTCTGTACTACTGTTGCACTAGAAGGCATTCAGATCGAGAGGTGGACACGATGTCCAAGACGTGGTTCATCACCGGAACGTCCAAGGGGTTCGGACGGGAGTGGGCCGAGGCCGCGCTGGAGCGGGGCGATCGGGTGGCCGCCACCGCGCGCGACCTCGACGTCCTGCGTCCCCTCGTCGAGCGGTACGGCGAGGCCGTGCTGCCGCTGCGGCTCGACGTCACCGACCGCGCGGCCGTGTTCGCCGCCGTACGGCGGGCGGCCGAGCACTTCGGCACGCTGGACGTGGTGGTCAACAACGCCGGTTACGGCCACTTCGGCATGGTCGAGGAGCTGACCGAGGCCGAGATCCGGGCCGAGATGGAGACCAACTTCTTCGGCACGCTGTGGGTCACCCAGGCCGTCCTGCCCGTGCTGCGCGCGCAGGGGCACGGCCGCGTCATCCAGGTCACCAGCGAGGGCGGGGTCCGGGCGTTTCCCGGGATCGGCGCCTACCACGCCTCGAAGTGGGCGGTGGAAGGGCTGTCGGAGTCGCTGCGCCAGGAAGTCGCGTCCTTCGGCATCGACGTGATCTGCCTGGAGCCTGGGCCGTACTCGACGGACTTCGGCGGCGGGAGCGTCCGGGCGAGCGCCGAGCATCCCGGCTACGCCGGGGTTCGGGCCGCCACCGCGCCCGAGTGGGATCTGGGGGATCCGAAGGCTACGCGCGGGCCGATCCTGGAGCTGGCCGACACCGACGATCCGCCGGCGCGGATCTTCTTCGGGAAGTCGTACGAGGTGGTGGCGGCCGAGTACGAGGAGCGGCTGGCTACCTGGCGCAAGTGGCAGCCGGTGTCACTGGCGGCCTTCGGCTGAGCGGCCGGGAGCATCGTCGGCCGGGCGCCGAGGCGGCGGCGTTCCGGCTGGGCTGTACGCGCCAGGCGCCCCGGCCGATCACCGCAGGCCGCCAAGCGCCGAAGCGGCGGCGCGGTCGTGCGGTGGTGGTTAGGTGTCGAAGCGGTGGCGGGCCGACTCGATGTGGGTGAAGTACTCGTGGGTCCAGCCGCAGATGAGGTCCACCGTCGCGCGCAGGGCCTGGCCAGGCTGGGTGAGGGTGTACTCGACGCGCGGCGGGACCGTAGGGTGCACCTTCCGCTCGGCCAGGCCGTTGCGTTCGAGCATGCGCAGGTTCTGGGTGAGCATCTTGTGGCTGATGCCCTCCACCTCCTTGCGCAGTTCGCTGAAGCGGAGGGTGCGATCGCCGAGGGCCTCGATGATGAGCAGGGCCCATTTGTTGGCGACGTCCGAGAAGATCTCGCGGGCCAGGGAGTCGGCGCGCCTCAGATCCGCCTCGTCGGACAGGTTGCTGACCTGCTTGCTCACCATTTGGTTCCCCAGTCACCGAAAAGTGCGTTCTTCCACGTCAGCGCACACTCTCCTACAGTTCCTCAGTAACCGCAAGAGAGCAAGGAGAGATCGCGTGGCTGTTACGCTCATCAACCCCGAAGGACATGTGCGCGTCCCCGTCTACCACCATGTGGCGGTGGCGACGGGGAGCAGGCAGGTGCACATCGCGGGGCAGGTGGCCTGGGACGAGAACGGCGAGCTGGTGGCGCCCGGGGATCTCGCCGGGCAGGTGGTGCAGGTTTATCGCAACGTCGCCAAAGGGCTGGCCGCGGCTGGGGCGACCTTTCATGACGTCGTGCGGATGACGTGGTACGCGGCGGGGTGGAAGAGGGAGATGTACGACGCGTTCAACGCGGGGATCGAGCAGGCGGCGCGCGAGTTCGACATCGCCACGCCGCCCGCTGCGCTGATCGGGGTGGAGGTGCTCTTCGAGCCTGGCATCCTCATCGAGGCCGAGGTGACAGCGGTCGTGGAGTGAGGCCCCGCGTCAGCGCGCATCCCCGCCGAGTTGGATGAGCCGCCGCACCTCAGCGCGCGCCTGCGATGAGCTGGACGGGTCGCCGCGCGTCAGCGTGCGCCTCCGACCAGTTGGACGAGGCGTCGCGCTTCCTGGACCAGGCGGCTCGAACCCTTGCGGCTCGCGACCGCCGCCACCTCGGGCAGCTCCGTCCGTACGCCCGCGATCCTCGCCGCCCGTGCCCCCGCCGCCAGCAGGTCGGCCGCGCCCGCGCGGGGGCGCTCGCCTTCCCTGGGCAGGAGGCCCGCCAGTACGCCCGAGATCACCGCCCACACCGCGTCGTGGGCCCCCGCCTGGGTGGCGTCGTCCAGGACGGAGACCACCCGGTTGAGCTTGACGAAGTCGGCCGTGACCAGGGTCGTCACTGCCTCGGCGAGGGCTTGGGACGGGATCTCGCCGCGGGCGGCGAGGGTGAGGAAGGCGTCGGTGGCGGCGGCGCGTTCGGCCGGGTTGACGTGGTTCATGCCGCACACCAGGGCGTGGGCGGTGGCGGCGCCGAGGGGGCCGTCGCCGTGGGCGAGGGTGGTCAGGACCTGGGTCTGCCGGTCGTTGGCGTCCATGGACCACGGCAGGTAGCCCACCAGGTGGGCGGCGGCGACCTCGCGGTGGGCGGGGAGGGCGAGGGGCCACCAGGTGAGTGAGTACGTGTGGCCGTTCTGGACCTCGAACAGGGCGCGGATCTCGGCGGGCAGGCTTGGGTCGGGTGGTGTGAGGGCGCCCTGGAGCATCAGGAAGCCGCCTGTTCGGTCCACGGCGACGGTCGCGGCCGGGTCGGGCATGCCGCCGTCGCGCATCCACGCGGCACACGTGCGCCCCGCGCGGGACGTCAGTCTGGACGCCCGCTCGATGTCGGCGGGCGTGATTCGGCGCGGCGTCAGCCCGGACGCTCGCCCGACGTCGGCGGACGCGACCTGGGGCGACGTCAGCCCGGACGCCCATCCGACGCCGGTGGACGCGACCTGGGGGGGCGTCAGCTCAAGCGCCCATCCGGCGTCGGCGGGCTCGGTCCGGGCCGGAGTCAGCGCAGGTGGCGGCTCGGCGTCAGCAGGCGTGACCGGGTGCGGCGTCCGCTCGGCGTCGGCGGGCGCGGTCCGGCGCGGTAAGCGAAGCAGGGCCTGGGCCAGGTCGGCCGGCAGGGCCTCGATCCCGGCGGACTCCAGCCGCTCCAGCCGGTCCAGCAGCACGGACGGGTCGAGGTGGCCGGTGCCCGAGGTGGGCGTGGCCAGCAGCACCGGGTAGCCGGCGCCCTCCTCGAAGGGGGTCACCAGCTCCATGGCGCGGCGCCGGTAGAGCAGCTCGATCGCGCCAGGGGCGTCGGGATAGCGGCGCCGTTTGGGGCCTTGCCACGTCAGTTTCCTGCTGTGTTCCGGGGCGGCGAAGGCGAGGAACGCCCGCGACACGGCGGTGTAGAGGCTCTCGTGGATCTCCCGGCCGTGATGTCCGTACGTGGCCGGGTCGAAGGGGTGCCACCAGGGCCGAAGCGCCTGCCTGAGCCGTTCGGGATCGCGGTGCGACCATTCGGCGAGGCCCGCGAGGAGGCGTTCGAAGGCGTACACGTCCGGCGGCCAGCGGAACGCCTCCAGCTCCACGACGAGTTCCTCGGGCGAGGCGATGGGCGGCGGCAGCGGCGGCCCCTCCCCCGCCGACAGCGGCGGCGCGGCGGGCGGGGACGCCTCGGCGATGCCGCCCCCGTACGCGGCGGAGATCTTCTCGCGCAGCTCGGCGGGCAGGTCGGCCGCGGACTGCCGGACCGACGCGTGACCGGCGGGCCCGGCGTGCGGGGCGAGCCGGACGGCCAGGCGTACGGCGCGTTCCTGGAGCGCGAGCGTGTCCTGGGTGAAGATCGTGGACAGGGCGTCGAGGACGGTGTCGGCGCGGCCCGCGTCACGCAGCACGGCGTCGCCCGCCCACGACACGGCGGCGCGCAGCAGCTTCTTCTCCGGCCGGAACGCCAGCGCCCCCATCGCCTCGGCGAACAGCTCCTCCGGGAGCCGCCCCGCCTCCTCCAGCCGCCGCAACTGCGCCAGCGCCACGTCGGCCACCGCGACGGGGCCGGCGGGCAGCAGGCCCGCGTAGTTCCTGGCGTAGCGGGCCGACTCGTCGATGTCGAGGTCGAGCCGGTCGTGCAGGCCCGCGAGCTCCGCGCGCGCCGCAGGGCCGTCGCGCAGCAGCCGCCGCACGACGGCGTCGATGACGGCCGCACGATCGAGCAGGCCCTGGTGGACGAGGTGCACGACCGTCTCGACGACCCGCCAGAGCGGGGTCTGGGCCAGGGCGTCGAGGTCGAAGATGCGGTGCCCGTACGCGGCCAGCAGCGGGTCGCGGCCCGCCGTATCCGGGTGCAGCCTGCGCAGCCACCCGACGACGAACGGCTCCCCGCCCGGCGGCTCCATGCCCGTCTCGCGGACGAGCGCGGCGGCGAGCTCCCAGTGCCGCGGCTGCGGCAGGCGCATGCGGTCGGCGACGCGGCGGGCCACGTCGGCCCGCCACTCCACCGGCCGCCGCCGCAGCAGGCCGAGGAGCAGCTCGATGTCGGCTTCGCCGAGCCAGCGGGGCAGCTCGCGCCGGAACAGCCACGCCGTCACGGCCGACGCGCCGCCCATGCAGGCGACGCCCGCCACGAGGAGTGGCCTGCCCTGCGCCGCCCACTCCCGCCATCCGGCCGTGCGGGCGGTGGCGGTCACGTAGCCGGGCAGCTCCGCCGCCACCTTCCTGCGGGCCGGCTCGTCCAGCGTGACCAGGTACGCCGCCAGCCCCGCGACGTCGCCGGACGTGACCCTCGCGAGGGTCTCCTCCCAGGCGGACGCGGGCGTGGGCGAGGAGGGTCGGGGGCGCGTGTGCGGCGCCAGCGCTTGTGCCATGAACCGGGACCCTAGCGAGCGGCCACGACAAAATCCGGGCTCCTGGAAACAATGAAAACCGTTGTCGGGGACATGTCATACTAAGTCCCGCCATTGATCGGGTGGAGGGTGATGACTCAGGCGGCGGAGCGGCGCGGCACCGGGTGGCCGTGGGCGTTCGTGGTGCTGGCCGGGCTGCTGGTGGCGGGCAGGTTCTGGCTCGCGCCGCTACTGACGCATCCGGCGCTGCGGACCTGGGCCACCGTGTTCGTGGCGGTGTGCGTGCAGGCGCTGCCGTTCCTGCTGTTCGGGGTGGCGCTGTCGGCGGCGATCACCGCGTTCGTGCCCGCCTCGTTCTGGACGCGTGCGCTGCCCCGCCACCCCTACGCTGCGGTGCCGGTCGCGGGTGTGGCCGGGGCGGTGCTGCCGGGGTGCGAGTGCGCGTCGGTGCCGGTCGCGTCCGGGCTGATGGCGCGCGGGGTGGCGGCGCCCGCGGCGCTGGCGTTCCTGCTCGCCTCCCCCGCGATCAACCCCGTCGTGCTGGTGGCGACCGCGGTGGCCTTTCCCGGCCAGCCGTCGATGGTGGTGGCGCGGTTCTGCGCGTCCCTGGCGGTGGCGGTGCTTGCGGGGTGGGTCTGGGCGCGGTTCGGACGCGCGGAGTGGCTGCCCGTGCCGCGCCGGGCGGCCTCTGGGCACGACGGGCATGGCGGGCGGTGGGACGCGTTCACGGGGGCGATGTGTCACGATCTGCTGCACGCGGGCGGGTTCCTGGTCGTGGGGGCGCTGGCGGCGGCGACGTTGAACGTGGTGGTGCCTCGTGAGTGGCTGACCGCCGTGGCCGGGGTGCCGGTGGTGTCGGTGCTGGTGCTGGCGTTTCTGGCGGTGTTGTTGTCGATCTGTTCCGAGGCCGATGCGTTCGTGGCGGCTTCGCTGACGGCGTTCTCGCCGACGGCGAAGCTGGCGTTCCTGGTGGTGGGGCCGATGGTGGATCTGAAGCTGATCGCGTTGCAGGCAGGCACGTTCGGGGTGGCTTTCGTACGGCGGTTCGTGCCGATGACGCTGGGCCTGGCGATCGGCGTCAGTTTCGTGGCCGGATGGGCGGTGCTGTGAGCGGGGGGCGCGAGTGAGTGGGCGGTCGCAGGCGAGCGTGCTGCTGGTGCTGGGGGCGACGTTGCTGGCCGTGTCGGCGTTCTCGTCGATGTACGCCAACTACGTCCGGCCCGGGTACCGGCCCGCGCTCGTGGTGACGGGTGTGGCCCTGGTGCTGCTCGCGATCCCGGCGTTCCTCGGGCGTGGGCGTGCGCCTCGGGTGGCGTGGCTGCTGGTGGTGCCGGTGTTCGCGATCGTGGTGGTGGTTCCGCCGCCCCTCGGCTCGTACGCGGCCAGGAACGGCGTCACCGCGCCCCCGCCCGCCGCCGGCTACACCGCGGCCCTCGGGGAGGGGGTGGCGGAGCTGACGCTGGGTGAGTTCACGGGGCGGGCCATGGCGGGGCGGTCGCTGGCGGGCCGCCGTGTCAGTCTGACCGGGTTCGTGGTGCATGTGCCTGGCGGCTGGTACGTGGCGAGGATGCGGATGGCCTGTTGCGCCGCTGACGCGTTCGTTCTGGAGGTGGCCGTGGAAGGGGCTGCGGCGCCGCGTGAGGACCAGTGGGTGCGGGTGACCGGGACCTGGGTGCCTCGTGACGAGCCTGCGATCGGGGTGGACGAGGTGGTGCCGGTCGCCGCGCCTGAGGAGCCGTACGAGCTGATGTGAAGCGACGGTGCCGGGACGGTTGCGGGAGAGGCGGCGCGAGACGGCCGTCCCTGACCCTACGAAGAGACCGTCAGCGCCGCCAGTAGCCGCAGAACATGATGTGCTCCTTCGGCACGCCGCCCCGCACCCAATGCCGCCGCAACCCCGTGGCCAGCCCCGACTCCCCCACCACCCAGCCGTAGAAGGGCTCTCCGGGCAGCGGCAGGGCGCGGGCGGCCTCCAGGGCGAGGGCGCCGGGCGCGGCGGTGTGGGATTCGCGTACCAGCCAGGTCACCTCGACGCCGTCGGGCGCGTCGAGCGGCTGACGGTCCTCCGGGGCGGGGATCTCGGCCAGGGCGTGGCCGACGGTGTCCGGCGGGAGGGAGGCGAGGATGCCGGCCATCGCGGGCAGTCCGCTCTCGTCGGCCACCAGGACGACGCGTCGTGTGCCGGGCGGCGGGTTGAAGCCGACGCCTTCGTCGATGATGGCCACGCTGTCGCCGGGCGCGCAGGTCTCGGCCCAGGTGGCGGCGGGCCCGGCCGTGCCGTCGGCGGCCGAGCCGTGCAGGACGAAGTCCACGTCGATCTCGGGGCCTTCTGGCCCGTCCGGGCGGTGGGCGCGTACGGAGTAGTTGCGCAGCACGGGGCGGGAGGTCTTGGAGATCGTCAGGAACTTGGCGTAGCTGAGGGTGGTGAGCCGGTCGGGCAGGCGGGCCAGCGAGTCGGCGGCGACGGGCAGGAAGAGGCGGAACCACTGGTCGTACCCCATGGGCACGAAGCGGTTGACGTCCCCGGCGCCGAGCGTGACGCGGGCGAAGTGCGGCGACAGGCGCGCGCGGCGGAGCACCTGGAGGATGAGCAGTTCGGAGGTCCTGGGCTTGATGCGGCTGGTGTTGAGGTTGCTTCTGGCCATGCGGGGTCCTCGGCGTCGGAGGGGTGCGGCGGGCGGCGGGGGCCGCCCGCCGTGCGGACGGGCTCAGCTTCCGGACAGGGCCTTGACCAGGTCGTCCAGGACGATGCCGGCGGCCAGCGGCGCGCCGCGGGTGCTCCACACGGAGCCGTTCACGGACACCACGTGATCGTTCTTGACGGCCTTCAGCTCCTTGAACGCCGGCGTCTGCTTGACCTCGTCGAGCGTCTTCTGCCCGTCGGCGGTGAGCGTGGAGACGAACAGCCAGTCGCCGTCGATGTCGGACAGCGCCTCCAGGCTGAGCGGCATGGAGTGGGCGGTGCCGTCCTTGTCCTGGGCGGCGGGACGGGTCAGGCCGAGGTCGGCGGCCACGAACCCGGCGAACTGCCGCTTCTCCATCCAGCTCGGGCCCTGCGGGTTCCAGCGGACGATGCTCACCTCGGCGGGCTCGACCTTGCCCTTGGCCTCGGTGACGCGGGCGTCGTAGGCGGCCATGACCTGCTTGGCGACGTCGAGCTTGTTGAGCGTGTTGGCCACCGCCATGAACGACAGCTTCCAGTCGTCGGTGGGCGCCATCGTCACCACCGTAGCCGGGGTGATCTTGCGGAGCTGGTCGAGCACCTGCTGGTCCTGCATGTCGCCGGCGAGGATCAGGTCCGGGTCGGCCTCGACGACCTTGTCGATGACCGGTTGCAGCAGGTTGCCGACGATCGGGATGCCCTGCACCTTGTCGGCCAGGTACGCGGGCGGCGTGTCGATGCCCTGCCCGTTGGTGATGCCCACGGGCTTGACCCCCAGGGCCAGCACGGAGTCCAGGTCCTCCTGGGTCAGGGTGACCACCCGCTGGGGCGCGGCCGGGACCTTGATCAGGGTGCCGGTGGCGTCCTTGACCTCCCGTACAGCGGCGCCGGTGGGGGTGGCGGGCGTGGAGGACGCGCCGCACGCCACGGCGGTCAGGACGGCGGCGGCGGTGAGGAGAAGTCCGCCGAGCCTGCGGAGAGGGGCCATACGAGCTCCACGAGTGAAGTTAGGGAAGGCTTGCCTATTTTAGGTTAGCCTTACCTTATGTTTACGCAAGCCCGTGCCTTCGGACTGGGTGCCCTCGCGCTGATCGCCCTGTGCGCGGCCTCCGTCCTGACCGGCGCGGGCCGCGTCGCACCCGGCCAGGTCATCGGCTACCTGCTCGGCGCCGGCGGCGACAGCCACCTGCGGATGGTCGTGGACACGCTGCGCCTCCCGCGCACGCTCGCCGCCGTCGCCGTCGGCGGCGCGCTCGGCGTCTCCGGGACGCTGCTGCAGTCCGTCACCCGCAACCCGCTCGCCGAGACCGGGCTGCTCGGCGTGAACGCGGGCGCCGCGCTGGGCGTCGTCACCGGGATCGTCGCCGCCGGCGCGCAGACCGGCGGCGCCTACCTGGCGTGGGCGCTCGGCGGCGCGCTCGCCACCACCGGGGTCGTGCTGGTGCTCGGCTCGCGGATGTCGCCGCTCAAGCTGGTGCTGGCCGGGGCCGCCCTGTCGGCCACGCTCACCGGGATCACCACCGCCGTGCTGGTGGCCGATCCGGTGACGTTCGACCAATACCGGTACTGGGTGCTCGGGTCGCTGGCCGGGATCCCCATGGAACGGGTGCTGTCGATCGCGCCCGCCATCGTGGCCGGGCTCGTGATGGCCGCCTTCGCCGCCCGGCCGCTGGCGGCGCTCGCGCTCGGTGACGACATGGCGGTGGCGCTCGGGCATCGGCCCGGGCGTACGCGGTTGTGGGTGACGGTGGCGGTGACGTTGCTGAGTGCGGCGGCGGTGGCGGTGGCGGGGCCGATCGGCTTTCTGGGGCTGCTGGCCGGGTACGTGGCCCGGAGCGCGATCAGGGGGCGGGTGGGGGCGCAGATCGTGCTGTCGGGGCTGGCCGGGGCCGTGGTTCTGGTCGGGGCCGATGTGCTGGCGCGGGTCGTGATGCGGCCGTACGAGGCGCCGGTGGCGCTGCTGGTGGCGTTGATCGGGGCGCCGGTGCTGGTCGTCGTGGCGCGGTCGCGGGCCGTGGCCGCCGGGGCTCGCGACCTGGTTCCGGCCCGGTCGGGTGCGGGGCTCACCCACCGCCTCGCACGCGCCGCCTTCCGCCGGGTAAGGAGAGACACGAGGGGGGCGGACGGCTCAGGAGCCAGCCGCACGGCGAGCCGCGCAGTGGCAGGCCGCCCAGCGGTGAGTGGCGTGGCGCCCGCAGACGCCGCAGCGCAAGGCGGCGGGTTGCACGGGCAGGCGAGCGGCGGGGGGCCGGGGCGGGTGTTGCCGTCCGACGTGCTGCCCGTCCGGGCCGGGCGCTGGTCGGCGCTGGTGCCCGTGCGATCGACCCTGGTGGCCGTGCTCCTGCTGGCCGTGGCGACCGCCGCCGTGGCGGCTGCCGTCATGGCGGGCCAGTCGAGCATGACGGCGGCCCAGGCGTTCCAGGCGCTGTTCGGCACCGGCAAGGGCGGCCACGTCCTGCTGGTGCAGGAGATCCGCCTGCCACGCGTGGTGGCCGCCGTGGTCGCCGGAGCCGCGCTGGGCCTGTCGGGTTGCCTGACGCAGGCGCTGGCCCGCAACCGCCTGGCCACCCCCGACCTGCTGGGCGTCAACCAGGGCGCCGTCATCGCCATCATGCTCGCCGGAATGCTGACGGGCACCCTGTTCGCCCACTGGTGGATCGGCCCGGCGGGGGCGCTGGCGGCGGCGCTGGCGGTGTTCGCCGTCTCGGGCGGCGTCGGCAGGCAGGGTTACCGCTTCATCGTGACGGGCCTGGCGCTGACCGCCCTCACCGGCGCGCTCACCCAGTCGCTGCTCGCCTGGCAGGGCCTCGGCTCCGCCACCGCCGTCCACTCCTGGAGCGTCGGCAGCCTGGCCGGGCGCGGCTACCCGGTGGCGCTGCCGGTGGCGGCAGGGCTGGCGGTGCTGCTGCCCGCCGCGCTGGCGCTGGCCCGCCGCCTGGCGGTGCTGCGTCACGACGAGGACGTCAGCGCCGCGCTGGGCGTCGATCCCCGCCTGACCAGGCTGTTCCTGCTGATCCAGGCGGTGGTGCTGGCCGGGCTTGCGGTCGGCGTGGCGGGGCCGATCGCGTTCGTCGCGCTGGCCGCCCCCGTGATCGCCGCCAGGCTGGCCGGCCCCGCCCGGCTCCCGCTCGTCGGCGCGCCGCTGGCCGGCGCGGCACTCGTGGTGGTCGCCGACACGGCCGGACGAGTGCTCACCGACGGCGCCGAGATCCCCGTCGGGGTCGTCACGAGCATCCTCGGCGGCCCCTTCCTGCTGTGGACCCTGATGTCAGACCGGAGGTCGTGAACCATGACGCCCGCAACCCTCACCGAGTCGGCCACGCCCGTCATCGAGCCCGCGGACACGCCGGGCAAGTGCCGGGTGACGTTCCTGTGGGAGGCGGGTCCGGCGGCGGAGCGGGCGGTGGTGCTGATCAACACCGTGACCGACCGCGACAGGCACGCGGGCGACATCACGGGTCACGTCATGACGCCGCTGCCCGGCACGGACCTGCTGCACCTGACGTACGAGCTGGACGCCGACCTGCGCGCCAGCTACCAGATCCTGCCGTGCGACACCCTGCCGGGCACCGACAGGGAGTCCTGGCTGAAGGTCATGCGCGCCGCGCTGCCCGACCCTCGCAACCCCCGCACGGTCCCGAACTCGCCCGACCGCCACCCCGCGTCGCTGCTGGAGCTGCCGCAGGCCCCGCCGCAGCCCTACCGCGACCCCAGGCCCGGCGTCCCCCGGGGGCGAGTGACCGAGGAAAGGGTCTCGGGACGGCGGGTGTGGGTGTACGCGCCGCCCGGTCACGGTACGGGGCCGTACCCGGTGGTGGTGCTGCTCGACGGCGAGGTGTGGGCCGGGCGGATCGGCCCCACGCTCGACAACCTGATCGCCGACGGCCACCTGCCGCCCGCCGTGGTGCTCATGCCCGACTCCGTGGACCGGCCCACCCGGCACCGGGAGCTGGCCTGTCACGAGCCGTTCGTCCGTTTCCTCGCGGGCGAGCTGCTGCCGTGGGCGGAACGCGAGTGGCAGGCCAGCGCCGACCCCGGCCTGACCGTGATCGCGGGGCAGAGCTTCGGCGGGCTGACCGCGTCCTATGCCGCGCTGGTGGCTCCCGAGCGGTTCGGCAACGTGTTGTCGCAGTCGGGCTCGTACTGGTGGAGCGACGACGACCCCGAGTGGCTGACCCGCAGGTACGCCCGCGCGCCCCGCCTGCCGGTGCGGTTCCACGTGGAGGTCGGCGTCCTGGAGTGGATGCTGCTGGCGCAGAACCGCCGCTTCGCCGAGACGCTCGCCGGCCAGGGGTACGAGGTGAGCCTCACCGAGTACAACGGCGGCCACGATCCCGCGTGCTGGCTGGGCGGCCTGGCCACCGGCCTTACCACGCTGGCCGCCGGCTGGCTCTGAGAGTTGAGGGGAACCCCGGGCGGCGGGCCGCCTCCGCGCACATGGGCGCCCGCCACCCGGGGTCGATCATGGTCGCGGCACCCGTGCCCGCGACAGAACCGCCGCGCCGGACGCCGCCAGCAGGAACGCGGCGGCGGCCAGCAGCGCGGCCCGGTACCCGGCGGCGGACACCACCACCGCGCACACCCCCACCCCGAGCCCGCCGCCGATCATGCGCAGCGACTGGAAGAGCGTCATCGCCCGCCCCATCACCTCGGGCTCCACGGCGGCGAACGACGACACCTGCACCGCCGTCACCGCCTGGCCGAGCACCAGCCCGACGCCGAACATGACGGCCCGCAGCCCCCACGGGCCTGGCTCGGCCAGCGCGAGCACCGCGAACAGCGCCGCCCCGCCGAGCAGCCCGCCGATGATCACCGGCCGCTCGCCCCACCGGTCGCAGGCCCGGTCCACGACGAACCCGGCGACCATGAGCCCCAGTGCCTCGGGGAAGACGACGAGCCCGGCGTCCGCGGCCGACGCGCCCAGCTCCTGGTAGCCGAGCGGGAACGCGAACAGCATGCCGAGCAGCCCGGCCGCCGCCAGCGACGCGGTGACGGCGCCGCGCAGGAACCCGCGATCGGCCAGCAGGCCCAGGTCCAGCAGCGGGAAGCGGGTGACGCGGGCCGAGCGGGCCAGCAGCACCAGCAGGACTGCCCCGGCAGGCAGCGCGGCGAGCGACAGGGTGGCGGGCGACAGGGTGGTGGCCTCGTTCAGCCCGTACATGAGCAGGCCGAACCCCGCGCCGGCGAGCACCAGGCCGCGCACGTCCAGCGGCCCGGCCGTGCGCGGCGCGGGGGCGCGCCGCAGCGCCCACGCTCCGGCGAGCAGCGCCGCCGCGCCGAACGGCAGGTTCACCAGGAACGCCCACCGCCACGACAGCGCGTCGGCCAGCAGCCCGCCGAGCACCGGCCCGAGGGCGGGCGCCAGCGCCGTCGGCACGACGATGTAACGCGACAGGCGCAGGCGTTCCCCGGGCGGGTACGCGGCGAACAGCATGGCCATCCCGGCGGGCGTCAGCACCCCGCCGCCCGCGCCCTGCACCACCCGGAACGCCACCAGCGAGCCGACGTCCCAGGCCAGGGCGCACAGTCCCGACGCCGCCGTGAACACCGCCAGCGCGGCCAGGAACACGCGTGGCGCGCCGTACCGGTCGCACAGCCAGCCGGCGACCGGCATGGACACCGCGAGGCTGGCCAGGAACGCCGACTCCACGACGCCGGCCGCCTGCGGGGGCACGCCGAGGTCGGCGGCGATGGCGAACAGCGCCGGGTTGACGATCGTGGCGTCCAGGCCGTTCATGCACATCGCCGTGACGTACACGGCGAGGATGACCGGCCTCATCGGCGCCGGCTGCGCGGGCGCGGGTCCGTCCAGGAGGCGGCGACGTAGGCCAGGCAGGCGGCGCGCGAGTCCGGCCCGAACCGCACCGACCAGCCCTCGGGCACGGCGGCGGAGCCGGGCCAGACGGAGTGCCGCTCCTCGTCGTCGGCCACGACGAGGAACTCGCCGTCCGGGGCGTCGAACGGGTTCACGTGCCGAGCTCCCGGTCGTCGAAGGGGTTCACGTGCCGAACTCCTGGTCGTCGAAGGGGTTCACGGGTCGAGCTCCTGGAGTCGGGCCGCGACGATCGCGCCGATCTCGGCGATCGGTCCCGGCTGGGTCATGTCCTTGTGGCTGCAGGCCACGTCGTGCGCCTCGATCGCGCCGGTCACGTGCGGGCGCCAGGCGTCCGCGGTGAGGGTGTCGTCCACGGTGTCGACGGTGGCGCGGAAGAACAGCACGTCGCCGTCGTAGGCGCGGGTGTCGAGGCCGCGTACCAGATGGTTGGTGTTGAGGTAGAGGTCCTTCAGCTCGGTGAGCGTCGCGACGGGGAGCCCGGCCAGCGGGCTGGCCTCGCGGCGCAGGATCTCCACCACGCGGTCCAGGGTGAGCGCGGCGTCGGGCGCGAAGCCGCCCATGGTGAGCAGCGCCTCCAGCGCCTCCGCCTCGTCGGACGGGGGCAGGTCGCGCATGCCTTCCGCCGGGTACGCGTCCAGCACGGCCAGCAGCGCCACCTGCTGCCCGGCCAGGCGGAGCTGCACGGCCATCTCCTGGGCGATGATGCCGCCGGTCGACCAGCCGAGCAGGTGGTAGGGGCCGTCCGGCCGGACCAGCCTGAGCTGGGCCACGTAGTCGGCCGCCAGCTTGCGCAGCGAGGAGGGCAGCCGGTCGCGGCGCGCCTGGAGGCCGTAGATCGGCCGGTCGGGCACGTGCCGGATGAGCCCGCCGTAACACCAGGCCAGCCCTCCGGCGGGGTGCACGCAGAACAGCGGCGCCTTCGACCCGGCCTCGCGCAGCGGCAGCAGCACCTTGAGCGGGTCCCGGCGGGCGCCGCCCTCGACCAGGGCGGCCAGCCCGGCGGCGGTCGGCGCCTCGAACAGCGCGCCGATCGGCACCTCGGCCCCGAACACCTCCTTGACCCTGGCGACCAGCCGCACCGCGAGCAGCGAGTGCCCGCCGAGGTCGAAGAAGCCGTCGTCCACGCCTGCCCGGGGCACGCCGAGCACCTCGGCGAACAGCGCGCACATGGTCTCCTCGCGCGGCCCGTCCGGCAGCCGCCCCGTCCCGGCCGCCGCTCGGGGGGCGGGCAGGGCGGCCCGGTCGAGCTTGCCGTTGACGGTGAGCGGCAGCGACGGCACCTCGACGACGGCGGACGGCACCATGTGGCCGGGCAGGGTGCGGCTGGCGTGGGCCCGCAGGTCGCCGGCGTCGCCCGAGGTCACGACGTAGCCGGTCAGGCGCTTGTCGCCCGGCCGGTCCTCGCGGACGATCACCGCTGCGTGGGTGACGTTCGGGTGGCCGAGCAGCGCCGCCTCGATCTCGCCCGGCTCGATGCGGAAGCCGCGCACCTTCACCTGCTGGTCGGCGCGGCCCAGGTAGTCGAGCGTGCCGTCCGGCAGCCGCCGGGCCAGGTCGCCCGAGCGGTACATGCGCGAGCCGGGACGGCCGAACGGGTCGGCGACGAACCGCTCCGCGGTCAGCCCCGGGCGGCCGAGGTAGCCGCGGGCCAGGCCGTCGCCCGCCACGTACAGCTCGCCCGCGACCCCGGCGGGGACCGGCTGCAGGGCGTCGTCGAGGACGTAGATGCGCAGGTCGGGGATGCCGGTGCCGATGGGGCTGCCGTGCCGCCGGTCCGGCGTCAGCACGTGGTGGGTGACGTGCACGGTCGTCTCGGTGATGCCGTACATGTTGACCAGGTGCGGCGCCTCGGGCCTGCGGGCGCGCCATCCCTCCAGCTTGGCGGGCTCCAGGGCCTCGCCGCCGAAGACGACGTAGCGCAGGGCCAGGTCCCGGCCGTCGTCAGCGGCGGCGAGCTGGTAGAAGGCCGACGGGGTCTGGTTGAGCACGGTGACGCGCTCGCGTTCCAGCAGGTCGAGGAAGTCGCCCGGAGAGCGGCTCACCTCGTACGGGACCACGACCAGCCGGCCGCCGTACAGCAGCGCGCCCCATAGCTCCCACACCGAGAAGTCGAAGGCGTAGGAGTGGAACAGCGTCCACACGTCGCCTGGCCCGAACCCGAACCAGTGGTCGGTGGCCGACAGCAGCCGCACCACGTTGTGGTGGGTGACCAGCACGCCCTTGGGGCGGCCGGTGGAGCCGGAGGTGTAGATGACGTACGCGGCATCGCCGGGCCGCAGGTCCCGTACGGGGTCGTGGTCGAGCCAGTCGTCCAGGCCGTCCAGCCAGCTCTCGTCCACCACGCACACCGGGCCCGCGTCCGCGACCATGAGGTCGATGCGGTCGGCCGGGTACGACGGGTCCAGCGGCAGGTAGGCGGCGCCCGCCTTGAGCACCGCCAGCAGCGCGGTCACCAGGTCGGGCGTGCGGGGCAGCGACAGGGCGACGATCGCGCCGGGGCGCGCCCCGTACGCGATGAGCTTGTGCGCCAGCCGGTTGGCCCGCGCGTTCAGCCCGGCATAGGTGAGGGCGCCGACCGCGACAGCGTCAGGGGTGCGGCGGGCCTGCGCCTCGAACAGATCGGGCAGCGTCGGGCCCGGCTCGCTGACCAGGTCGCCGTTCCACTCCTCGACGAGCGTGCGGCGCTCGGCCGCGTCGAGCAGGTCGAGGCGGCCGATCGGCCGGGACGGGTCGGCCAGCGCCTGCTCCAGCAGGCGGGTCAGCCTGCGGGCGATGGCGCGGGCGGTGCCGCGGTCGAACAGGTCCTCGCTGTATTCGAGGAAGCCGGTGCCGGACGGGCCGAGGCTCAGCGTGAGGTCGAACTTGGCGGTGCCCGTGTGCACGGGGCGCACCCCGTCGGGGTCCTGGGCGTCCTGGTAGACCAGCATGACCTGGAACAGCGGGTGCCGGTTGCGGGCCCTGACCGGGTTGAGCGCCTCCACGAGCCGGTCGAACGGCAGCCCGCCGTGCTCGAACGCGGCCAGGTCGGCGGCCTTGACCCGCTCCAGCAGCTCGGCGAACGCCGGGTCGCCGGAGGTGTCGGTGCGCAGCACGAGCGTGTTGACGAAGAAGCCGACGGCGCCGTCCAGGGCGCTGTCGTCCCGGCCCGCGACGGGGGTGCCGATCGGCAGGTCGGTGCCCGCGCCGAGCCTGGTCAGCAGCGCGGCCAGCGCGGCGTGCAGCACCATGAACACGCTGGCCCGCGCCTGCCCGGCCAGCTTCCGCGCCGCCTCCATCAGCTCCGGCGGCAGCGTGACGGGCACGGTGCCGCCCGCGCCGCTCGGCACGGCGGGCCTGGGCCGGTCGAACGGCAGCGCGAGCCGGTCGGGCAGGTTCGCCAGGGTCTCGCGCCAGAACGGCAGGCCGGTGCCCGCGCAGAGCCTCGTCAGCTCGCGCTGCCAGAGCGTGTAGTCGGCGTACTGGACGGGCAGCGGCTCGAACGCGGGCGCGACGCCGCTCCTGCGTGCCTCGTAGGCCGCCAGCAGGTCCCTCACCAGCGGCCCCGCCGACCAGCCGTCGCCCGCGATGTGGTGCAGGACCAGCATCAGCACGTGCTCGTCCGGGCCGAGCCGCAGCAGGTGGGCGCGGAACGGCGGCTCGGCGACCAGGTCGAAGCCGCGGCGCGCGATCGTCCGCATGGCCTGGCCGTGGTCGTCGGGCTGCCAGACGGGCAGCGGCACGCTCACCCGGTCGCGGATCTCCTGGTACGGCACGCCGTCCCGCTCGGGGAAGACCGTGCGCAGGATCTCGTGCCTGGCCACGACGTCGTCGAGCGCCTGCCGCAGCGCCGCGCGGTCCACCCGGCCGGTCAGGCGCACGGCGAGCGGGATGTTGTACGTCGGGTTCGGGCCCTCGATCCGGTACAGGAACCAGAGCCTGGCCTGCGCGGACGACAGCGGGATGGTGTCCGGCCTGGCGCGCCTGGTCAGGGGCGGGCGGGGCACCGTGGTCGTGCCCAGCCTGGTGACCAGCTCGGCGGGGGTGGGGGTGGCGAACACGTCCGCGATGGGGAGCGTCCTGCCGAACGTCTCCCGCACCCTGACGGTCAGGCGGGCGGCCAGCAGGGAGTGGCCGCCCAGGTCGAAGAAGCCGTCGTCGGGGCCCGCCTGGGGCAGCTCGAGCACCTCGGCGAACAGCGCGCACATGGCTTCTTCCGCCTCGTTGTGCGCTTGTCTGCCGGTGGCGGGCGAGGTTGCAGGGGCGGGGAGGGCGGCGCGGTCGAGCTTGCCGTTCGGGGTGCGGGGAAGCGTGTTCAGGGGGACGTACGCGGCGGGAGTCATGCCGGAGGGCAGGCGTACGGCGGCGAACGCGGCCAGGTCGTCCATGTTCCCTCGGGGCACCACATAGGCGATCAGGCGGTCGCCGTGCACCGCGACGGCGGCGGCCGACACGGCTTCGTGAGCTTCCAGCACGGCCTCGATCTCGGCGGGCTCGATCCGCACGCCGCGTACCTTCACCTGGTCGTCGGCCCTGCCCAGCAGCTCCAGCCGGCCGGGCGCGGCCCAGCGGGCGCGATCCCCCGTCCGGTACATGCGCGTCCCGCCCGGCGCGGCGACGAACCGCTCGGCGGTCAGGCCGGGGCGGCCGAGGTAGCCGCGCGCCAGCCCGTCCCCCGCCAGGTACAGCTCGCCCACCCCGCCGGGCGGCACCGGGTGGAGGGCGTCGTCGAGCACGTGCACCCGGGTGCCCGTCGTGGGGCCCTGCGTGCCGTCGCCGAGCCAGGTGTAGGCGTCCACGGCGGACTCGGTGGGGCCGTAGTGGTTGACGGCCGTGGTCCCGGACCGCTCGGCGAGGGCTCGCCACAGGGGTTCCGGGACGGTCTCGCCGCCCACCACGACGATCCCGGGCGGGTCGGCCAGCAGGGCGGGGAGTTCCTTGAGGTGGGAGGGGGTGAGGTCGAGGTAGTCGATGGCGTGGTCGCGGACGTACGCGGTGAGGGCCTCGGGGTCGCGGTAGACGTCGTCGGGGAGCAGGTGCAGCTCGTGGCCGCCGATCATCCACAGGAGCGGGTCGAGGGAGGCGTCGAACGAGAACGACGCGGTGTGGGCCACGCGCAGTCGCCGGCCTGTGGGGAACAGGCGGTCGCGGTGGCTGCGCAGGAGCGCTGCCAGGCCGCGGTGGGTGCCTGCCACGCCCTTGGGACGGCCGGTGGAGCCGGAGGTGTGGATGACGTAGGCGGGGTGGTCGGGGTGGGGAAGTCGCGCGCCGGTCAGGGGCGCGTCATCGGAGGTGAGGTGGTCGGGGGTGAGCTGGTCGGGGGTGAGGACGATCGACGGGGCCGCGTCGGCCAGCATCGCCTCGCGGCGGCCGGGCGGGTAGGACGGGTCGAGGGGCAGGAAGGCCGCGCCGCTGCGCAGCACCGCGAGCAGCGCCACCACCAGGTCGGCCGAGCGGGGCAGGGCGACGGCGACGACCTGCTCGGGCCCCGCGCCGGCGGCAATCAGGGTCGCGGCCAGCCGGTCCACGCGTTCGGCCAGCCCGGCGAAGGTCAGCGCCTCGTCGCCGCACCTCAGCGCGGTCTCG
Source organism: Nonomuraea monospora (assembly GCF_039531895.1). Taxonomy (NCBI): domain Bacteria; kingdom Bacillati; phylum Actinomycetota; class Actinomycetes; order Streptosporangiales; family Streptosporangiaceae; genus Nonomuraea; species Nonomuraea monospora. The sequence continues at coordinate 85,385 of NZ_BAAAQX010000035.1, read as the reverse complement.
CCGGGGGTGGCCCGCACCTGCGCCAGGAACGCCTCCACGACGGTCGCGAAGCCTCCGGCCGCGGCCCGTGCGCCGGGCACATCGTCGGCGGGCGGCCGAGCCGCAGGCGCCTCCAGTGTCGCGGACGCGTCACGGCTCAATCCCAGCGCGGCCCGATCCTCCTCGGTCAGCAACGGCAGCCGCCCGATGGGCGTGTCCGGCGGGCAGGCGCCCAGCGCGGACAGGAAGGCGGCCAGACGGCGGGCGTGCCCGGCCAGCGCGTCCTGCGTGTAAAGGGCGGCGTTGCCGTCGAGTTCGAGCGTCAGCCGATCCCCGTCCAGCAGCAACGCCACGGCCAGATCATCGACCGGCCCGGCGCCGAGGTTGGTCACCACCCCTCGCGCCCCGCCGAACTTCACCTCGGACGGGAACGGCTTGATGTTCAGCAACGGCCCGAACAACGCCCGGGAGGTGCCTCCGAGCCCCAGGTCCCGCCGCAGGTCCTCGATCCGGTACCTGCCGTGCCGCCGCGCCTCGGCCATCCGCCGCGCGGCCTCGCCGACGAGCGAGGCCACCGTCCGCCGGGGCCGCACGTCGAGCCGCACGGGCAGCACGTTGACGGTCAGGCAGGGCACGCGCAGCGCGGCCCCGCTGCGGTTCATCAGCGGCAGCCCGATAAGGACGTCCGTGGCGCCGGTGAGGCGGCCCAGGTAGCCGGCGAGCCCGGCGGCGGCCACGTCGGCCCAGGTGGCGCGGGTTTCGCGGGCGAGCTGCTCCCAGTGCCCGGTGGGCGGGAGGGGTTCGCGGCGCCGGACGATCTCGCGGGCCGTCATGGCGGGCGTGCCCGCGAGCCCGGCCGGTTCCGGGGCGCCGCCGAGCCGGTCCAGCCAGTACGCCCGGTCCCGCGCGTACCGTCCGGAGGCCCGGTAGGCCTCCTCCTCGGCGAGCACCGGCGCCATCGACCCGAACGGGCCCGCGCCCGGCGTCAGCCCGTCGGCGAGGGCGGTGTAGATGTCGGCGGTGCGGGAGACGAGCATCGACAGGGCGTAGGCGTCGATGAGGATGTGGTGGGCCCGCAGGTACCAGACGTGGTGCTCGTCGGCCAGCCGCAGCAGCGCGTGGTGGGACAGGCGGCCGGTCACGACGTCCACGGGGGTGCGCAGGTCGGCGGCCATCCACGCGCGGGCGGCGGTGCCGGGGTCGGGTTCGCCGCGCAGGTCGAGGACGGTGAGGCAGCCGCGCAGGGAGTCGTACTCGGGCAGGTACTGGGCGGGCTCGTCGGTGAAGCGCAGCCGTAGCGGCTCGGCTTCTGCCAGGCAGCGCTCCAGGGCCCGTTCGAAGGTGTCCGCCCGTAGCGGGCCGTGGATGTCGATCCGGTCGGCCGCGTTGTAGACGGGGTTGCCGGGGTCCAGGCGCTGGGCGAACCAGATTCCGGCCTGGGCTCCGGACAGCGGCATGCTCTGCTGGGTCACGCGGGCGACCGCCCCTCCAGCAGCTTCGCCCACGCCGCGATCGTCGGCTGCTCCACCAGTTCGGGGAAGCCGATCGTGCGCCCGTCCCGCTGCCACCGCTCGATGAGCGTCATGACGCGGATGGAGTCGAGCCCCGCGTCCACCAGGTCCTCGTCGAGGCCGATCTCCTCCGGCTCGACGTACAGCAGCTCGGCGATCTCGGCCCGCAGCCGCACGGCGGTGTCAGACACCGGCCACCGCCTGGGTGAGCGCCCGGCTGAGGCGGGTGGTCGTGGTGGTGACGGCGCACCGGTCGGCGGCGTAGGCGAGGGCCATGTCGTGGTGCTCGCGGGAGAAGTCGGCGATGGCGTCGGCCACCACGAACGCCTGCACGTCCCGCATGAACGCCTCGGCGGCGGTCATCAGCACGCCGATGTGGGCGTAGACGCCGCAGATGACGAGCTGGTCGCGGCCCTGTTCCGCCATCAGCTCGGCCAGCCCGGTGCGCTGGTAGGCGCTGTAGCGCCACTTGGTGAGCAGCACGTCGTCCTCGCCTGGCGCCACCTCGTCGGCGATCCTGGCCTCCTGCGGGTCGGCGCCGATGCCGTCGCCCCAGAAGTCGAGGAGCAGGCCGCGCTGCTCGGCGCTCTGCGCGCCGGGCTGGGCGGAGTAGACGATCGGAATGCCGAGGCCGGCGCAGCGCTCGCGCAGGGCGAGCACGTTGGCCATCAGCTCGACCAGCGGCGAGCGGCCGGGGGTGAAGGCGCGCAGGAAGTAGTTCTGCATGTCGTGCACGAGCAGGACGGCGCGGCGGGGGTCGGGGCTCCACTCGACCCGGTTGGCCGGGGTCTCCAGCGGCATCGGGTACGGCTTGATCTGGGGGATCGGCATGTCATGTCCTTTCGCGGAGGTGGCGCTTGCTGACCTTGCCGACCGCGGTCTGCGGGAAGGCGTCGACGAACTCGTACCGGTCAGGGATCTTGAAGGCGGCGATGCCGCGTTCGCGCAGGAAGGCGCGCAGCTCGGCCCTGGCGGGCCGCTCGCCGCGGCAGATGAGGTAGGCGCAGGCGCGTTCGCCCAGGTAGGGGTCGGGCACGGCGACGACGGCCGCGTCGTGCACGGCGGGGTGGGCCAGCAAATGGTTCTCGACCTCCTCGCCGGCGATCTTCTCGCCGCCGCGGTTGATCTGGTCCTTGGCGCGGCCCTCGACGACCAGGTGGCCGGTGGGGGTGCGGCGGACGAGGTCGCCGGTGCGGTAGAAGCCGTCCTCGGTGAAGGCGGTCCTGTTGTGCTCGTCGGCGCGCCAGTAGCCCTTGATCGTGTACGGGCCGCGCGTCAGCAGGTGGCCCTCGTCGCTCTCGCGGCCGTCGTCGCCGAGGATGCGGATCTCGTCGTCGGGCGAGATGGGGCGGCCCTGCGTGGTGACGACGAGCTCCTCGTCGTCGTCCAGCCGCGTGTAGTTGACCAGCCCTTCGGCCATGCCGAACACCTGCTGCAGCCGGCAGCCCAGCTCTGGCCCCACCCGTTTGGCGGCCTCGCTGCCGAACTTGGCGCCGCCGACCTGGAGCACCTCCAGGCTGGACAGGTCGTGGCGGGTGTTCGCGGCGGCGTCCAGCCAGACGAGGGCGAGCGGCGGGACGAGTGCGGCGATGGTGACGCGCTCGCGTTCGATGAGCGGGAAGCAGGTGCCTGGGCTGGGGTCGGGGGCCAGCACGGACGCGGCTCCGGCGCTCAGCGCGCCGAACACGCCGGGCGAGCTCATCGGGAAGTTGTGCGCGGCGGGCAGGGCGCACAGGTACACGCTGTCCGGCCGCAGCGCGCAGATCCCGGCGCTGGCGCGGAAGCTGTAGAGGTAGTCGTCGTGGGTGCGCGGGATGAGCTTGGGCAGGCCGGTGCTGCCGCCGGACAACTGCAGGAACGCGACGTCGCCGGGGCCGGGGCCTGGGAGATCCGTCGGCTCGGCGTCGGGCAGGTCGCCCAGCACGTACGCGGGCGTGCCCGGCGCGTACGAGCGGTGGGCGTCGTCCGGGCAGACGTAGGCGGCGGCCTCGGTGAACTCGCAGAAGTAGGAGATCTCCGCGGAGCGGTGCGCGGGCAGCGCGAACACCGGCCAGGCGCCGAGCCGGAACAGCGCGAAGCACACCTGGTGGAACTCGGGCACGTTCGGCAGTTGCACCACGACCCTGTCGCCCGCCCTGACGCCGTCGGCGTGCAGGCCGGCGGCCAGGCGGTCGGCGCGCTCGTCGAGGTCTTCGAACGTCCAGCGGGCGTCGGGTGAGATGAGCGCGGGGCGGGCGGCGTACGTCCTGGCCAGTTCGCGCAGCATGCCGCCGAACGTCTCGCCGCGCCAGTAGCCCTTGGCGCGGTAGCGGGCGGCCTCCTGTTCAGACCAGTGCATCCGACACTCCCAGCGCGCGCAGCATCGTGCGGAACTTGGCGGAGGTCTCGGCCAGCTCCGCGTCGGGGTCGGAGCCCTCGACGATCCCGGCGCCCGCGTACAGCCGCACCGTGTGCTCGGCCACCTCGGCGCAGCGGATCGCCACCGCCCACTCGCCGTCGCCGGTGGCGTCGGTCCAGCCGACCAGCCCCGCGTAGAAGCCGCGGTCGAACGGCTCCAGCCGGCCGATCACCTCTCTGGCGTCGGGCTCGGGCGTGCCGCAGACGGCGGGCGTGGGGTGCAGCGCGGCGGCGAGCGTCAGCGCGCAGGTGCCGGGGTCGCGCAGCGTGCCCGTGACGCGGCTGGACAGGTGCCACATCGTCTCGGTGGAGGTCAGCTCGGGGATGACCGGCACGTGCAGGTTTTTGCAGTACGGCGCCAGCGCGTCGGCGACGGCCTCGACGACGAGGCGGTGCTCGTGCAGGTCCTTGGCCGAGGCGGACAGGGCGGCGGCCCTGCGGCGGTCCTCGGCGCGGTCGGCGGCGCGGGCGGCCGATCCGGCGAGCGGGTTGCTGACCACCTCGCGCCCCCGCCTGGACACCAGCAGCTCCGGGCTGGCGCCGGTGAGGGTGCGCCCGCCGGGCAGCGGGGCGGCGAAGGAGTAGCCGTGGCCGAGCAGCGGGCGCAGCAGGCCCGCCAGGTTGACCGGCGAGTCGGAACGCAGCTCCACGGTTCTGGCCAGCACCACCTTGGCCAGCCGTCCCGTGGCCAGCTCGGTCAGGGCCTGCCGGACCGCGTCGGCGTACTCGGCGGGGGCGGGCACCCGCCTGCTCCACCAGCCGGCGCTGCGCAGCGGCGAGCCGCCCGGCTGGATGGGCGGCGACCAGGTCTCGGACCCGGGCCTGATCAGGTGTGCCGTCCCGTCGAACGCGACGGCTCCGGCGACCGGCCCGTCCACCCGTCCGGCCAGATCGGCCAGCTCGCCCGTGGCCACGCCGCGCACCCCGTGGGTGAGCAGCGTGCCCCTGGGCGAGGCGAACAGCACCGACTCCGCGCGGTCATAGCCAGAAAGCGGATCCGCCGCGGTTGTCAGCAGATGCATGAAGTTCCCATCTCGTCAGGCGCGAAGGGTCGCGCCGCCGTCCACGAGGAGGTCGTGCATGGTGATGTGCCTGGCGCGTTCCGAGCACAGGAACACCACCGCGTCGGCGATGTCGGCCGGGTCGGCCACCCGGCCGAGCGGGATGCCGACGCGGAAGGCGCCGGGGTCGCCGGCGAGCGTGGCCGACAGCGCCTCGTCCGGGTCCTCTCCGCTCCACAGCGCGCGCAGCATGGCCGTGTCGGTCGAGCCGGGCGAGACGACGTTGCACCTGATGCCGTGCCCGGCCACCTCCAGGCCGAGGCAGCGGGTGAACATGCGCGCCGCCGCCTTGGACGCGGCGTAGGCGGCCATGCCGACGCGGGGCACGGACGCGGCGTTCGAGCCGACGGTGACGATGGCGCCCCTCCCGCGCGGGGCCATGCGGCGGGCGACGGCGCGGGAGACGTGGAAGACGCCGTCGGCGTTGACGGCGAAGCTCTGGCGCCAGTGGTCGTCGCCGGTCTCGTCCACCGCGCCGGGCAACAGCACGCCGGCGATGTTGACCAGGATGCCGATGGGGCCGAGGTCCCGCTCGACGGCGTCCACGACGTTCTCGACGTCTGCTGGGTCGCGCACGTCCATGCGGTACGGCAGCACGTCGCCGCCCGCGCCAGGGCGCAGGTCGGCGGCGGCGACCTTGGCGCCGGCCTCGGCCAGCGCGGTGCACACGGCCGCCCCGATCCCCCGGGCCGCCCCGGTCACCAAGGCGATGCTGCCCTCGATCCCGTCCATTGCGGCAAGTCCTCCCCGAATGCTTTAGTTAGGTAAGCCTTGCCTAATTTGATCGGAAAGTCAGCATCTGTCAAGGGAGCGTTCCGATGCCTCCACAGCCGCCCGCCGCCCGTGGTGGAGCCCTTCCCGCCTACCGGCGTAGAGTGGGAAATCGAGGGATTTTGGCGGCATGACCTGCGATGTCGCGTTTCCTGGGGAAGGGGCACCGTCATGGTCTCCGCAACCGACAGGCCAGGGCCCGCCTCGACGGGCCGCGCGGCGTGCCCCGTCGTCGCCCTCGTCTCCTCGGCCGGCGGGCTCATCGCGACCGGCACGGTCCTGTCGGGCCTGCCGTCCGCGCTGGAGGCCGCCGTGATCGTGCTGCAGCACATGGCGCCCGACCACAAGAGCCTCCTGCCGGAGATCCTCAGCCGCCGGACCGGCCTGCCGGTGGCGGCGGCCTACGACGGGCAGCCGCTCACCCCCGGCCGGGTGGCGGTCGCGCCGCCGGGCCGGCACCTGCTGGTGTCCGGCGACCGGCGGCTGGCGCTCATCCCGTCGGGACCGTTCCCGCCGTCCCGCCCGTCCGCCGACCTGCTGCTCGTGAGCCTCGCCCTCGCGGCGGGCCCCGACGCCATCGCGGTCGTCCTGTCGGGCAAGGGCAACGACAGCGCGACGGGCGCCGCCGCCGTGCACCGCTTCGGCGGCACCGTCGTCGCCACCGACGCCGCGACCAGCAACCACTTCGACATGCCCGCGGCCTGCATCGTGCAGGACGAGACCGTCGACCACGTGGTCCCGCTCGACCAGGTGGCACCGCTGCTGGTCGGCCTGCTCCGGCGGCCCAGGCTCGGCGCGGGGACGCCGGGCTGACGATCTTTGACGGGCGGGCGGGGATCAAGTACGCTTCCCGGCTTCGTCCCCCTGGCCTTCAACGGAGCCCGTCATCGACACCTGGCCGTACCGGCTCGGGCCGCAGGAGAGCGAGCGGCTGTTCCTCCCGCTGCGCGTCTCCGCCCTGCCCGACTGGACCCACCCCCTCGCCTCGGCCGCGGACGTCCTGCGCCCCGCGCTCGCCGGCGCCCCGCTGCCCGGCGCCCTCGTCGAAGCGGTGCTGGCCTCGGGCGAGCCCGCCCAGCTCGGCCTCCTGGCCACCAACCAGCGGCTCCTGTCCGACAGGCCTGACCTGCGCGACCGGCTCGCCGCCACCGGCTGCGCCCCGGTCGCGCGGGTGATCCTGGGGCTGGAACACGCCCGGCAGGCCGCGTGGCCGCTGCGGGCCCGGCGGCGCGTCCTGGACTGCGCCGGGGGTGCGGGGTGGGTGGGGCCTGAAGGGGTGGCGACGGCGCTGCTGGCCACGTCCGACCCGGGGCGGCTGCGGGCCGCCGTGGGCTGTCCGGTGGCCGGGGTGGCTCGTGGCGTGCTGGTCTCCGTGGGCGGTGGGCTGACCCGGGCCGAGCAGTTGCGCGGGTTGCTGACCGTGCACGATCACGACGGCGGGCCTGTGGCGCTGCGGCTGCTGGACGGGGCTTCGTGGTTACGTCCGGTCGTCGCCGAGGTGGTGCGGGACGTTCTCGCCGCCGGTGACGCCGGGGCGCTGCGGAAGGCGACGGAGGTCGCCGAGGGCACCGATGGGCTGGTCGAGGAGCTGCTCGACGGCGGGTCGGCGGAGCGCGAGGAGCTTCTGGGGCTGCGTGACGAGGTGGACTGGGGGCTCGTGGCCGCCTCTTCGGGAATGTTCGACGAGGTCGCCGCCGGGGCGCTCGTCGCGCGGGCCGACTGTCCTGACTGGGTGCGGGATGAGCTTTATCGCGTGCACGGGGTGACGGTGGCGGAGCGGGCGGCGCGGGTGGACGCAGGGATGTTCGCCGTGATGCCGGGTGGGGCGCGCGCCGCCAAGGCGGTGGGGGTGGTGGCGCGGCGGGTGCTGGACGAAGGGTCCGGTGATGCGTCGGCCCCGGTGCTGCCTGCGATGGCGGTGCTGGAGGCGGCGCGGCCTGCGGCGGCGGTGCTGGAGGCGGTTCGGCAGCCGTCCGAAGGCGGCGGGCCTGGCTGGGAGGGGCTGGCCGGTGCGCTGGCGGCCCTGGTGGGTGAGCGGCTGGGCGAGGACGTGGAGGCGTGGCGGGCGGTGCGGGCCCGGCTGCCCCGGTTCGCCGGGACGGTCACCGAACTCCTGGCCGCGTCCGCTGGGAAGCAGGGCGCGTCAGGTGGCGCAGGACAGGCCGGTGGGTGGCCCGGTGGGAGCGCGATGCCGGAGGCGGAGCGCTCCACCACGGTCACCGGCGCCCGCTCGGCCTTCCTCACCCTCCTGGACGCCGCCCCCGCCCACGATGCCCTCCTCCCCCACCTCGACGACCGCACCGTCTGCGACCTGTTCGGCCACGGCCGGTGGCGTCCCGAGTGGATCGACCTCGCACTCTCCTCACCCGACCCCCGCCACCTGCGGGTACTGACGAACCGCGGCTCCCTCCCCACCGCCGCCATCGACGTGCTGATGCGCCTCGACGACCCCGCCGTCAACGCCCGCCTGTTCGTGCGGACCGGCGCCACCGCCCCGCAACGCGAGCGCCTGCTGTCCGGACGCCCCTTCAACGCCCCCGGCCCGCTCCCCCTGGACCCTGACATGGTCGAGGAGCTGTCGCGGCGTGCGGCGGGGTGGCGCGGGCGCGACGCGGTGGACTGCGCCGACCTGGAGCTGCAGCGGCACATCCTGCGCCACGTCCGGGTCCGCGGCATCGTCCCGCAGTTGCGCATGATGCTCAACCTGTGGGAGCGGCACGGCGCCGACCAGGTGACCAACCTGCTGGACGACGAGCCGCAGGCCGTCGCCCACACCCGCAAGGTCATCCGCCGCGAGGTCCGCGCCTACCTCACCAAGCTGCTGGCCGCACGCGACCGCGACGCCGCCCTGGCCAGGCTGCGTGCCAGGGTCGCCGAGGGCGAGACCGCCCAGTGGCAGATCGCCGCGCTGCGCGAGCAGGAGCACTCCGGCAACGAGCTGTTCAAGGAGGCGCAGCTGTGGCACTGGGCGGACCTGCTCGCCGAACACGCCCGCGACCCGCTGCCTGGCGTGGCGCTGAACGGCCTCGCCAGGATCCCCGAATGCCCCGAGGAGCTGCGAGCCCAGGCCGCGCTGCACGGCTACGACCAGGCTCCGCGGAAGGTTCTCGACGCCCTGGCGGCCGGGACGACACCGCAGGAGCTGCTGCGCGGCGGCCCGATCAACAGTGACGTCGTGACCTGGGTGCACCAGGCGACCAAGGCGGGGCAACTCACCTGGGACGAGGTGCTGGAGTGCGCGCGGCCCGCCCGCAGGGTGCTGATGGTCTGGGGCGGCGAACGGCTGCGCGACCCGCTCACCTCCCTCGTCCGCGCCTGCCTCGACCCCGCCCCCGAGGCGTGGGTGCTGGCGCTGCGCATGCTGCCCGACTTCACCGGCTCGGTCGCCGAACTGCTGCGCACCGCCGCCACGGCCACCGGCGTCGTCCTCCCCCACGGAGCCGTCCTCCCCCACGAAGCTGTCCTCGCCCACGGCGTCGTCCTCGCCCACGGAACGGAGTGAGCCCCCGCCATGGCGAGCATCTACCGCTGGAAGGAAGTCCGGCCGCTGATCGAGGCCGCCGCCATCGACGACTGGTCCCGGCCGCTGTCCGGGGCGGGCGAGCTGCTGACGGGCCAGCTCCTGCACGGCAGCGCCCTCCCTGACGGGCTGCTGGAGTGCGCGATCGGGCAGCGCGAGCCGGACTTCCTCGACGCCGTCCTGCGCAACGAACACGTGCACGCGGACCCGGCCCTGCTGGACCGGATCGCGGGGCTCGCCCTGGCGGGCGACATCCGGCCGCTGGTGGGGCCGCTGCTGGTGCGGCCGGTCATGGTGAGCCGGGCCGAGGTACGGGAGCGGCTGGCGGAGACCGGGCACCCCCGGGTCGCTGATGAGGCGCATGTCCCTGGGGGCACGGGCTGGAGTTACCGGCTGCGCCGCAAGGTGCTGGCCGCGGCCGGGCCGGGTGAGGCGGTTCGTCAGGCGTGGAAGCTGCTCGGGCACAAGGGCTGGGTGTCCGCCGCCGACCAGCTCTACGCTCTGCTCGTCCTGCACGAGCACGGGGAGCGCCTGGCCGACGTCGCCACCGACCGGCTGCTGCCCGGGGTCGCCGAGGTGCTGCACCCGTTCGACGGCGGGGACCGGCTGCGAGCGGCTGCCGAGCGGGCCATGGGCACCGAAGGCCTCATCGCGGAGCTGCACGCCCCGATCCAGCCGGGCCAGCCCAGCCACCACATCTCCCTGGCGACCAGAGAGCCCCTGGACTGGCCGGCCCTGACCGCCGCCGCACGCGACACCATGTTCCCGAAGGACGCCGCCGCGTCGGTGGCCGCCCACCCCGGCTGCCCTGACGACCTGCGCGACCTCCTCTACACGCGGCATCCGGCGGCGGTCGCCGAGCACGCCGCCCACCTGGACATGGACCTGCTCGCGGCGCCATGCCCCAAGCGCAGCCGCGCCAAGGCGGTGCGGACGCTGATCCAGCGCGGCCTGGGCCGGGGCATCGGCGGCGCCGCCCTGGCCGTGGACGGCGCCCCGGCCGTCGCGGTCCTGGAGGCGATGCGGGCGCGGCCCGGGGAGCCGGGGGCGGCGCGGGCGGAGTGGGAGGCGTTCGCCAAGGTGCTGGCGGGGCTGGTGGAGGAGCGGCTCGGGGATGACGTCCGGGCCTGGCGGTCGGCGCGCGCCCTGCTGGGCGGCTTCGCTGGCACCGTGCCCGAGCTGCTCGCCGAAGCCGCCGCTCTTCCTGCGCCGCCGGCCGAAGCCGCCGCACTTCCTGCGCTACCGGCCGAAGCCGGCACCGTTCCTGAGCCGCTCGCCGAAGCCGCCACCGTGCCCGAGCTCCTCGCCGGAGCCCCCGCCGTTACTCGCCACGCTCCGGAAACCCAGTGGCCGGACGCCGCCGACCACCCCCTCACGTCCTCTCCCTCCTCCCTCTCGGGCGCGCGAGCCGCGTTCGTGACGCTGCTGGACGTCGCCCCCGACACCGCCCACGCCGCCCTGCTCCCCCACCTCGACGCCCGGACCACCCACGACCTGTACCGCTTCTGCGCCTGGCGGCACTCCTGGCCGGCCCACGCGGCCACCGCGTCATCCGGCCGAGCACCCGCCGCAGACCCGGCGCTCCCGGCGCGCATCCTGGCCGCACGACCGGGCCTGCCGGTGGACGCGATCGAACGGCTCCTGGACGTTCCGGACCCCGAGGTGCTCACCACCCTGTTCTGGCACCACGCCACCACCGGCGACCAGCGCGCCCGCATCATGTCCACCGCCGCCGAACCCCTCCTCGCCCAGCTCGACCGTCTCGTCAACCTGCCCGACCACGCGCAGGGCTGGCAGCTCGGCGACCTCTATGCCTGCCCCTCCCCCGACCTGTTCCTGCGCGCCCTCAAGGAGGTGTTCGTGATCGGCCGCGTGCCGCAGCTCGAACTCTTCCTCCACGTCTGGCGCACCTGGGGCCCCGCCCAGGTCACGGCGATGCTCTCCCGCTCCCCGGTCACGTACTCGACCTACGACGGATCGCGCGACGAGATCCGGGACCTGCTGGCCCTGCCCGACCGCGCCGCCGCGCTGGCCGAGCTGCAGGCGCGGGTGGCCGAGGGGCTGAGCGCGCGGGGACAGATCGCGATGTGGCGCGGGCGCAAGGATCGGGCCGCGATGGTGAAGGAGACCCATCGATGGCACTGGGCCGAGCTGCTGGCGGAGCACCGCCGCGAGCCGTTCCACAGCGATCTCGTCGGGCTGCTGCCCCGCCTGCCCGACTGCCCCGACGAGTTCCGGCGCGAGGCCCGTACGGTGCTGCTGAGCTGGGAGGGCAAGCCGTACCGGCAGTTGATGGCGGGTGTCCCGGCCGCGGAGGTGCTCGCCGAGTCCGACGCCGACCACCTTGACTCCATGGGACGCGAGTGGCTGCCCCAGGCGATACGGCGGGGCCGCGTCACGTGGGCGGAGGCCCTGGAGCACGCGCGTCCAGCGAGGGCCGTGCTCCACCAGATCGGCGAGGACGAGCAGGGGCGCGCGGCGCTGGCCCTGCTCATGGACGGCACGCTCAGGGGCAGCGCGGACGCCTGGCTGCTGGCCGTGTCCATGGTGCCGGACTTCACGGGGACGGTGGCCGAGCTGCTGCGTACGGCGGGCTTGGCGGCGGGCTGAGCAGCCCAGGCCGCGGCGGGCTGGGAGGCGCGGGCCGGGGTGGGAATTTCGTGTCGTCGCCCCACTCCGCACTGGCCCGGGTTTGTCGGTGGCGATCGATAACGTGCCGCTACAACGGAACACACGAAGGGGGGACACGTGGCCACTGCGACCACCCGCGGGCGCGTCATCGACCTCACCGACCGGCGCGCCCTGGCCGCCCACACCCCCGCCGACCCGGAGGTGATCGAACGGGCGCGGCGGTGGAAGGAGGCCGCGCTGCTCGACTTCGGCATCAAGGACAGCGTGGTCGCCTCGTGGCTGTACGCCAAGTGCCACCACCAGATCCCGACGACGGCCGTGCCCACGGCGGCGGTCGTGGCCTCGGGCGACGGCACGTGCCTGCTCCTGTACAACCCGGTCTTCTTCGACGGCCTCGGCGTCCAGGGCGTCAAGTTCGTGCTGTACCACGAGGCGCGCCACCTCATCCAGCGCCACCTTTACGTGGACGAGACGCTGCGCGCCGACCCGGTGTTCACGCTGGCCACCGAGGTGAGCATCAACCACGTGGTGCTGGCCCGGCTGGGCAGGCAGAAGCTGCCGCGCACCCCGGAGGGCGGCAGCACGGGCGTCGATCCGCGCGAGGTGCACCGCGCCTACACCGAGGATCTGCGCGGGCAGGGTCTGCAGCCGCTGCCGTACGACGCGTTCGTCCGCACCGACCTGTCGATCTACGGCGAGCTCAAGCGCATGGCCGACCCGCCCGTGCCGGAGCCGGTCTGCGTGCATCTGGGCGAGGGCGTCCCGGTGGACACGGAGACGCTGGCGGGGGTCACCAAGGACGTGCTGGCCGAGGTGATGCGGCAGGCGCTGGGCGGCAACGAGCAGGCCCGCGCCGAGCTGCTGGAGCTGGCCGGGCGCACCGAGGGCGGCGGCGAACGGCTGGAGCGCCTGTGGGGTGACCTGGGCCTGGCGGCGCTGCGGGGTGAGACGCCGCGCACCCGGCGGGTCGAGTGGTGGAAGCGGTGGCTGGCCGACACGCTGGCCTCCAAGCTGCGCGAGGGCGAGCGCCTGGTCTATCCGAAGAAGCTGGGCGCGGTGCTGCTGTCGCTGGGGCACGAGCCGATGTTGTCGCGGCGCGGGCCCGAGCGGGTCAAGGTGGTGCTGGTGGCGTTCGACACCTCGGGTTCGATGCCCGACGCGGTGGTGGAGTGGCTGACCACGCTCGTCGGGCGGACCGACGGCGTGGAGACGCACTGGCTGAGCTTCGACGGCGAGGTGATGCCGTTCGTGGCGGGCGAGCGGGTGCTGGGCGGCGGCGGCACCAACTTCCAGAACGTCGTCGACTACGCCGAGGGCCGGCTGCAGGTGGCGGGGCGGGCGTTCGAGCACCGGCCCGACGCGGTGATCATGGTGACCGACGGTTATGCGCCGGCGGTCACGCCGTCCGACCCCGGCCGGTGGATCTGGCTGATCACCGACGGCGGCAGCACCTGGCCCGAGACGCACAACCCGCCGATGGCCTGCCACCGGGTCACGACCGGCGAGCGCTGACCCCCCTTTCGACTTCGAGAACGGAGACGTCCCCGCGTGACCACCACGACCGTGGCCGAGTGGAAGCCGAACGCCACCTACCCCGACCCGCCGGAGGTGGGTGATCGCTCGCGGCTGGAGCGGTTCATCGACGCGATGCTGGCGATGGGGCAGACCGGGCAGGTCTTCGGCGAGCACGGCATCGGCAAGACCTCGACGTTCCTCTCGTACATCCCGCGCGCCCATCCGGGCACCGAGGTGGTGCTGGTTCCCGCCGCCAACCTGACGCCCGACGACCTGCTGGTCAACGCGCCCGTCCGGGGCGAGCGGGGCGAGCTGGCCCTGCAGCAGCTCATCATGCGCCAGCTTCGGCCGGGCCGGCCGTTCGTGCTGCTGATCGACGACTCGCTGCAGGCGGGCGACACGATTCAGTCGCAGCTCATGCAGGTGGCGTGCAACTGGACGCTGGGCGAGCACGACCTGCGCGCGCTGGGGTGCGTGGGGGTGTTCCTGACGGACAACGAGTCGGTGGCCGAGACGAGCGCGCGCCGTACCGACCTGGCCGTGCTCGATCGCATGGTGACGCTGCGCATCACCGCCAACGACACCGCCTGGCGGCGGCACTTGGCGTCCCGGCATCCGGACCGGGATCTCACGGAGGTGTTCAGGGTCTGGGCGGGGCTGGGGCCGTACCTGCGGCATCTGCTGTCGCCGCGCACGCTGGAGCACGTGCTCGCCTGCGCCCGTGAGGGCTTTCCGCTGCGGTGGGGGCTGCCGCTGCTGAACGGCTCCCGCGTCGCCCTCGCCGAGCCGGGGGCCGACGGGTCGCCCGGCGCCGACCGTACGGACGAGATCCTCGACCGGATCGCGGCGGCGGCGGGCGCGGCCAACCCCGGCCGGATCGCCGACCCGGTGCGGCGCATCCTGCGGGCGGCGGTCCGCAACCGGTGGGCGGTGCTGCTGCAGGGGCCGCCGGGCTGCGGCAAGACGGAGATCACCAAGCAGGTCGTGGCCGAGGAGATCGGGCGCCCGCCGGTCTACTTCTCGCTGCCCGTCACCAACGTCGAGGACCTGTGCGTGCCCATCCCGTCCCCTGACGGCACGCTGGACGTGCTCATGACGCGCTCGCTGCTGAGCCCCGACCCCAAGGTGCTGGTCTGGGATGAGTACAACCGGCCGAAGGACAAGTCGACGTTCGCCAAGCTGATGGAGGTCACCCAGGAGTGGACGCTGGCGGGGCGGCCCATCCCGGGCCTGCGCGCCCAGGTCGCCCTGCAGAACCCGCCCTACCACCTGGGCCGCAAGCTCCTCGTCAGCTCCAACAACGTGGCGCAGGCCAGCCGCTTCACGGTCAGCTACGAGGTGCGCCCCGACGACATCCCGGCCAACCAGTGGCTGATCGACACCTACGGCCAGACCGCGGAAGTGGTCCTGGAGTGGTGGAAGAACGACATCGACGACGAAGGCCGCGAATGGGTCACCAAACGCACCCTGGAACGCCTGATCAAACTCCACCAGGTGGGCGAGCCACTGGAGACGGGCCTGATCTACCTGGGTGAGGGCGAGTACGCGCCCATCCCCCTCGCTGGCCTGCGCCACCGGCTGTCGGGCCGCCGTGCGGTCGGCATCCGCGACCTGGCCGCCGAGGCGGACGCCTGGGAGGCCCGCCTCGCGGCGGCCGGGCGGCACGACGAGGGCACCGCCGACTCCGACACCGTTCACCAGATCTTCGCCAACGCGGAGGTGTCGCAGTTGCGCGAGCACCTTGAGGTGGTGGCGCGGTTGCTGCCGTACCTGCCGCCGAAGTTACGCGCCACCTACCTGGTCGGGCAGTCGGAGGACAAGCAACGCCTGTGGGTGGACGCCTTCGCCATAATGGCCGCCCGCGCCAACTGACCACCCCTCACGGGACCACCTCTCATGGGGGACACCACCTCTCACGGAACACCACCCCTCACGGGGGCCACCCCCCATGGCAGGCCGCCCCCACAGGGCGTCACCCCCCACAGGGCGTCACCCCGCACGGGGGACCCCTCACGGGAGGCTCCTCTCATGGGAGGCCACTCCTCATGAGGGCCGCCCCTCGCGGAACCGCCACCTTCACGAGGCACCACCGCTCGCGGGAGGGCGCCGACGCGAACGGGAGGTCCGAACTCCGCCAGCGCGCGGCGGGGCCAGGCACGAGAGTTGTCACCCATGAACGACAACACTGTGGTGCACGAACACGTCCGCATCGAGCCGAACATCCTCTACTTCGGCACCCCGGTCGTGCTCATCTCGTCGTCCAACGAGGACGGCACCCCCAACCTGGCCCCCATGTCGTCGGCGTTCTGGCTGGGCTGGCGCGGCATGCTGGGCCTCGGAGCCAGATCGAAGACGGCCGCGAACCTGCGCAGAACCCGCGAATGCGTCCTCAACCTCCCCTCCGACGCCCTCGCGGCGGCAGTGGACCGCCTTGCGCTCACCACGGGCTCCGACCCGGTGCCGGAACGCAAGTACGAGCGCGGGTACCGCCATGTGACCGACAAGTTCGGCCACGCGGGGCTGACGGCCGTGCCTTCCGAGGTGGTGACGCCGCCGCGGGTGGCCGAGTGCCCGGTCGCCATGGAGTGCGTGGTGGAGGCGGTGCACCCGGTGGCCGATGGGGGCACGCTCGCCTTCGAGGTTCGGGTGGTGCGGGTGTGGGCGCATGAGGAGATCCGGCTCGCCGGGACTGACGATCATGTTGATCCCGATGCTTGGCGGCCGTTGATCATGAGCTTTCAGAAGCTTTATGGGCTTGGGGGGCAGGTGCATTCGTCGCGGTTGGCCAGCATTCCCGAGCGTCTGTACCGGACTGCGGACCTTGACCGGGCCCGCTCGGACGCGCCCGTGTCGTAGGGCCGCTGCGCCGAGCGGGCTCGCCTGGCCGCCCCCATGCCCTGGGTCGTAACGCCGAACGGCACCGCCGGATGCGCCCGCACTCGCACAGTCGCGCCGCCGACCAGGCCCGCTCGGAGCCCCCTGTTGCCGCAGGCCGTTGGCAAACGTATCCGCAGGCAGACGGAGCAGGCAGGTGGGGGCAGGCAGGTGGGGCAGGCGAGCGCATGCCGGGCGGCGGGCGGGGGTGCCAGATGGTGGGCAGGCGTCAGACGGGCGGGTGCCGGGCGGCGGGCGGGCGTCAGACGCGGGTGCCGGGCGGCGGGCGGGTGTCAGGCGGGCGAGGCCACGTCCAGGACGGCCTTGCCCGCGACGCGCCGCTCCAGCAACGCCTCCGCGGCCTCGGCGATCCGGTCCCAGGATCCGCGCCAGCCGATCTCCGACGACAGCCGCCCCGCCGCCGCGAACCCGAGCAACGTCCCCAGATCCGGCCCCACCTCATGCACGTCACCGAACGTGCTCATCGTCTTGGCCGCCCCGACGAAGAACAGCGAGTACGGCTCGAACACCGCCGGTTCGTCCGACGCCCACCCGATGTTCTGCACGCTCCCACCAGCCGCGAGAAGCTGCCAGGCGGCGACGAGCTGGGGCCCGCCCACGTTGTCCAGGATCAGGTCGACCGGCCGTTCGATGCCCTCCAACCCGACCACCACCTCATGGGCCCCCAGCTCGGCCAGCCCCTCACCGCGCGCCGCGGATCCCACGGACGCGATCACGTGAGCACCGCCCAGCGCGGCGAGTTGCACCGCGTACCGTCCGACGCCGCCCGCGGCGCCGGTGATCAGCACCCGCCTTCCCAGGATGTCCCGGGTACGCAGCGTGCGCAGCGCGGTGACGCCGGCCATCGGAAGCGCGGCGGCGTCGGCGAGGTCCACCGCGTCGGGTACTTCGGCGACCGCGGTGGTGTCCACGGCCATGCGCTCTGCCCAGGCCCCGGCCCCGAACGCGGCCACCCTGGCGCCCGCCTTGGGCCCGCTTCCGTCGGCGGCGGCGCGGACGACGACTCCGGCGGCGTCGTAGCCGTGGACGGTTCCGGCGGGGCGGCGGCCCGCGAAGGCGACCTCGCCGCGGTTGAGGGAGATGTGGTGGACGGCGAGGAGGAGCTGGTGGGGCTGGGGGGTGGGGTCGGGGGCCGGGCCGAGGCGGAGGGAGCCGGGGGCGTCGGGGGTGACGAGGAGGGCGTGCATGTGTGGTCGTCCTTCTATGGGGAGGGATGCGGACTGTCAGTCCGCTTGGCTGGACGGTAGCATAATCGGACCGACAGTCCGCAACCGTCTTGCGAGGGTTTCATGGCCGGACGCCGCTCCGACGGCATCAAGAACGCAGCGAGAGCCGCCGCCGGTCCGGAGCGCGTCACGCCGACCGAACGCACGCCAGGAGCCGGACGAGCCGCACCGGCCAAGCGCGCCGCACAGAACGAGCGCGTGGAACGGGTTGAACGGGCCGATGCGGCGCGTAACCGGCAGGCCGTTCTGCGCGCCACCGAGCAACTGCTGGCCGAGGGCGGCGGGGACCATGTGTCGCTCGATCGGGTCGCCGCGCTGGCGGGGGTGGGCAAGGGGACGGTGTTCCGGCGTTTCGGAAGCCGGGCAGGTCTCCTGCAGGCGCTGCTCGAAGAACGTTCGCGCGAACTGCGGGAGGCGATCGCGAGCGGCCCGCCGCCCCTCGGCCCCGGCGCGCCCGCCCGCGACCGCCTGCACGCCTTCCTCGACGGGCTCGGCGCGATCGCCGAGGGCAACACCGTCCTACTGGCGGCGCACGAGCAGGCGTGCGCGGAGGACAAGTACGACGACCCCAGCTACCGGTTGTGGCACGGCCACCTCACCACCCTGTTCGCCGCCGAACGCCCCGACCTTGACGCCGGCTTCCTGGCCCACGCCTTGCTGGCGGTCTTCGACGGCGACCTGATCCGGCATCTGACGACGCCCGGCGACCCTCGCCGCTTCACCCGTTCCGTACAGGAGATGGCGACAGCCCTGCTCGGGCCGGCCTGACGCACCAAGCCAACCCCTAATGAAACAAAAATTCCATTAGCGTGCTATCGTTCTTAACGGGAAATAAGACCCGGTAAAGGATGGGATCATGGAATATCGCCAGTTGGGTGCGTCCGGTCTGAAGGTGCCCGCGCTGAGTTTCGGCGCCGGAACGTTCGGCGGCCGGGGCGAGTTGTTCGGCGCCTGGGGCAACACGGACGTGGCAGAGGCCAGACGCCTGGTGGACGTGGCCATCGAGGCGGGGGTGACGATGTTCGACACCGCCGACGTCTACTCCGACGGCGCGTCCGAGGAGGTGCTCGGCCAGGCGATCAAGGGCCGCCGCGACGAAGTGCTCATCTCCACCAAGGCCGGCCTCCCCACGGACGACACCCCGAACGGCGCCGGCACCTCGCGCCCGCGCCTGATCAGGACGGTGGACGACGCGCTGCGCCGGCTGGGCACCGACCACATCGACCTGTTCCAGTTGCACGCCTTCGACGCGGCCACCCCGGTCGAGGAGGTGCTGTCCACGCTGGGCGACCTGGTCTCGGCCGGCAAGCTCCGGTACGTGGGCGTGTCGAACTTCTCCGGCTGGCACCTCATGAAGTCGCTGGCGGCGGCCGACCGGCACGGCTACCCGCGCTACGTGGCCCACCAGGTCTACTATTCGCTGATCGGCCGCGACTACGAGTGGGAGCTGATGCCCCTCGGCCTCGACCAGGGCGTCGGCGCGCTGGTGTGGAGCCCGCTCGGCTGGGGCCGCCTCACCGGCCGGATCCGTCGCGGGCGTCCGCTCCCCGAGGGCAGCCGCCTGCACCGCACCGCCGCCTACGGGCCGCCCGTGGACGACGAGCGGCTGTACGCGGTGGTGGACGTGCTCGACGAGCTCGCCGAGGAGACCGGGCGGAGCGTTCCGCAGATCGCGCTCAACTGGCTGCTGAGCCGCCCGACCGTGGCCTCGGTCATCATCGGCGCCCGCAACGAGGAGCAACTGCGCGAGAACCTGGGCGCCGTCGGCTGGTCGCTCACCCCCGGCCAGGTGGCCCGCCTCGACGCCGCCAGCACCGTGACGGCCGCCTACCCCTACTACCCGTACCGGAGCCAGGAGGGGTTCGCCCGTGTGAACCCGCCGATCGAGCGTCTCATCCACCAGGGGTGACGCGTTCCGGCGGGCGTTCCAGGGGCTCTCCGCTCGTCCAGAATCGGAGGACAAGGCCGGAAGCGACGGTCAACGTGCTGGGGGTGCGGCGATCTGGGTGAGTCGAGGCATGCGGGTTCAGCCCCGTACGAGCCGGTCCCGGTCCACCTTGCCGGTCTGGTTGCGCGGTACGGACGCCACGAACTCGACATCGCGCGGCACCTTGAACCCCGCCAGCTCCTCCTTGACCGCCCGCCTGAGCCCGTCCGCCGACAGCCGGGCCCCGTCGTCCGTCACCACGTAGGCGGTCAGCCGCTGCCCGTACTCCTCGTCCGGCACCCCCAGCACGGCCACGTCCGCGACGCCGGGGACGCGGGCGAGCACGTTCTCCACCTCCTGCGGGAACACGTTCTCGCCACCGGAGACGATCATGTCGTCGTCGCGGCCGTCGATGAACAGCAGGCCCCGCCTGTCCCGATGACCGAGGTCGCCCGTGGCCAGCAGCCCGTCAGGCCCTGTCCCGGTCCGGGTTCCGGCTCCGAAGGTGAGGCCGCCGCCGACGAGCACCCGGCCCACCTCGCCGGCCGGTTGCTCGCGTCCGTCCGGGCCCGCGATGCGCACGGTCGCTCCGCGCGGGGGGCGGCCGACGGTGCCGGGGGCGGCGCGCAGCTCGGCCGGGGTGGCGAGGGCGGCCCAGCCGGCCTCGGTGGAGCCGTAGAGGTTGTGGAGGACGTCCCCGTAGGTGTTCATGAACGCGGTGGCCAGGTCCGGACGCAGTGCCGAGCCGCCGGAGACCACTGCCCGCAGGTGCGGAAGTGGGCGGGGGTCGCAGGTCAGGAGGCGTTTCAGCATCACCGGTACGGCGACCAGCGCCCCGGCGCGGTGCCGGTCGAGGGCGTCGAGGACGGACTGCGGGTCGAAGCGGCGCATGAGGACGACCGGGCAGCCGAGTACGAGCGCGGCGGCGTACCAGAGGAGCCCGAGCCCGTGGAACAGCGGCGGCGCGATCAGCATCGGCTCGCCGCTCCGGATCGGCACGGTGGCCAGCATCGACAGGAACGGCTCTGCCACGGCGGCCGGGGAGAGCCGTCGCGGCGCGCCCTTGGGGACGCCGGTGGTGCCGGAGGTGAGCAGGACCAGCCGTCCTGGCCGGCGGGGTGCCGGCGCCGTGGCCGAGCCGTTCTCCTTGATCAGCTTGTCCAGGTCGCCGGTCCGGGGGCCGTCGAAGCCGACGTGCGGGAGGGCGGGGTCGGCGATCAGGGCGTGGACGGCTTCGCGCCGCAGCACGTCGCGCAGGCGCGGCCCGGCCAGGCCGGTGTTGAGGAGCAGCAGGTCGGCGCCCAGCCGGGACACCGCCGCGACGGCCTCGGCGAAGCCGCGGTGGTTGGGCCACATGACCGCCACCGTGTGGCCGGGGCCGAGGCCGAGCCGGTGGTGCAGGGCCGAGGCCAGTGCCGCGGCGCGGGCGTCGAGTTCGGCGAAGGTGAGCGTGCCGTCCTCGTCCAGCACGGCGGGGCGGTCGGGCCAGCGGGCCGCGGCGGCGGCCAGCCCCGTGGCGGGGGTGAGGTGGAAGTGCCGGTACGCCTCCACGACGCGGGCCAGCGCCGAGGGGTGCACCGGGGCGAGCAACCCGTTGCGGGCCAGGGCGGCGGCGGCACCCAGACCGAAGCCGCCCAGGTCGATCAGCCTTCCGAACATCAGCGCACCAGGTCCTTCCACACGCGAGGCAGGAGGTACGCGTACCCGGACAGACCGTGCCGCAACCCGGCCCGGAGCCCGCCCGTGTCTCAGCCCCAGGTCACTGCTGCCCGGGCCGCCGGGCCGCCACCGGCGCGGGCCCCGCCGTCCCGTCCCGGAACCGCCCCGGCCGGAAAGCCCTCAGCAGCCCGGACTCCTCCCCGAACACCTCCCCCGCGACCTCCTCCATCAGCAACGGCGCCAGCGTGACCCCGCTGTGCGTGGCCACCGTGTAAACCCGCCGCTCCGCATCGGCGAACCCCGCCACGGTGAGCCCGTCCCCCGGCATGGCCCGCTGCCCCACCACGGCCCGCTCCACCACGGCCCCCTCGGTGGCACGCAACACGCCAGGCAGCAACGCCATGATCTCTGCGAGGACCGCTTCGGGCACGGGCGAGGCGGGGTCGGCGAGCCCGTCCAGGGGCAGCGACTGCAGCAGCAGCCGCCCGCCCCCGTCCGGCCGCAGGTTGAGCGCCGCCGTGGTGAGGACGCGCGACAGCCGCGCGGGCACCGGCGAGGTGGTGACGAGGAAGCCGTTGGTGACGGTGCCGGACACGGCCGGGTCCAGCATGGGGACGGTCGCCCCCGCCATGGCGGCGACGTGCTGCGTCCACCGCCCGGTGCAGGTGACGACGACGTCGCCGGCGAAGGTGCGCCCGTCGGCGACGGTGACCTTCGCCCCGGACGCGGACGTCTCGACGGCGGTGACCTCGGCGCCGCACTCCAGGGTGGCGCCGCCGTCGCGGGCCTCGCCGAGCAGCCGGCCGAGCAGGCGCAGCGGCTGGACGTAGGCCTCGCCGGGGAAGAACACGTACTCGGTGCCGGGGGGCGGCGGCACGAGGTCGGGTTCGAGGGCGAGGGCGCGGCGGGCGGTGACGCGTTCGACCGGGTATCCCATGCCGAGCAGCCGGGTGACGCGGGCGTCCAGGAGCTGCTTGTGCTCGTCGGTGACGGCGCATTCGAGGTTCCCTGTGGGGAAGAACCAGTCCCCGGGGAGCTGGTGGTGGGCCCAGACGGCGGCGTGGTTGAGGTCGAAGTACGCCTGGGGCGTCTTGTTGTTGGCGTTGATCCAGGCGACGGAGGTGGAGCTGGTGCCCGCGCCGGGGGTCCGCGCCTCCAGCACCGTGACCTGGGCGCCGCGCCGGGTCAGTCCGGCCGCGACCGCGGCTCCGACGACTCCCGCGCCGATGACGACGACTCGCACGCTTAGCTCCTTTCCTGGGTGTCGGCGCCGAACAGCTTGGCGACGCCGACGAAACGTTCGATGACGACGACGGCGACCACGGCGAACAGCACCATGAGGGTGCCGATGGCGGTGACCGTGGGGTCGTAGTCGTACTGCATGTAGTTGAAGATCCGTACGGGCAGCGTCTGCAGGTCGGTGGTGACGACGAACAGCGCGACCGTCAGGTCGTCGAAGGAGGTGATGAACGCGAAGAACGCGCCGCCGATCAGCGCCCCGCGCACGGCGGGCAGGGTGACGTGCCAGAACACCAGGAACGGCGGCGCGCCGAGCCCGGCGGCGGCCTTCTCCGCCGACCGGTCCAGGCCAGCGAGGCCGGCCAGGACGAGCCGCACCGCGTACGGGACGGTCAGCACGAGGTGGGCCAGCAGCAGCGTGAACGGGCTGGAGGCCAGCCCCATCTGCGCGAACCACTGCAGCAGCCCGATGCCGAGCACGATGGTGGGCACGGCGAAGGCGCTGGACAGCACCGCCTCCAGTGCGGCCCTGCCGGGGAAGCGGTGGCGGTGGATGGCCAGGCCGCCGGCCAGCCCGACCACGGCGGAGACGGCCGCGGCGGCCAGCGCCACCCCGGCGCTGAGCGCGAACGACGACAGGAACTCGGGCTTGGCGAACACCTCGCCGTACCAGCGCAGGGTGATGCCCTGCGGCGGGAACGTCACGTAGGAGGTGGCGGTCAGCGAGGATGCCACGGTGACGGCGACGGGCGCGATGAGGAACAACCCGACGAGCGTCGCGAACGCGGCGCCGAGCACCCGGGTCAGGCGGGTCATCCGAACACCACCTCGCCGTTGCCGCGCCGTAGCAGCCGCGAGTAGCCGAGCAGCAGCCCGGTGGTGACGACCACGAGCACGAACCCGATGGCGGCGGCGTACGGCCAGTCGAGGGTGGTGGTGGCCTGCGTGTAGACGAAGTACGGCATGAGCTTCACCTTCGGCCCGCCGAGGATCGCCGGGGTGACGAAGCTGGAGGCGGTCAGGCTGAACACGATCATCGCCCCGGCGAGCATGCCGGGCGCCGACAGCGGCAGCGTGATCCGCCAGAAGCAGGTCCAGCCGGACGCGCCGAGCCCCTTGGCGGCGGGCACGAGGGTCGGGTCGATCCTGTCCAGGCTGCCCATCAGCGGCAGCACCATGTACGCGAGCATGACGTGCACCATGCCGATCAGCACGGCCGTGTCGTTGTAGAGCAGTTGCGGCGGGGTCAGCCCGAGCCAGGAGATGACGGCGGCGACGGGCCCGTTGGGGCCGAGCACGACCAGCCAGCCGTAGGCGCGGATGACCATGCTGATGAGCAGCGGCGACAGCAGGAGCAGCGCCAGCCAGTTACGCACCCGGGCGGATCGGCCGCGCAGGTAGAGGGCGAACGGGTAGCCGACGAGCAGGCAGCCGACGGTGGTGAGGGCGGCGACCTTGAGCGTGTTCCACAGCACGTCCCGGTAGAAAGGGTCGCCGAGGAAGCGTTCGTAGTTGCCGAGGGTGAAGGCTCCGGTCTGCGTCCTGAAGCTGTTGGCCACCAGCGTGAACAGCGGCGCCACGAACAGCAGCGCGAAGATGAGCGCGGCGGGCAGCGCGAGCAGCAGCCCTGTGCGCCGGCGGGGGCGGCTCAGCCGCGCGCCGCCAGCGAGGCGTCCGACGGCCGCCATGAGCAGGTCACCTCCTCGCCCTCTCGCGGCACCCTGGCGTCGTACGGCAGCGCCGCCGTCACCTCTCCGGCGGGGGTGGCCACGACGCAGCGGATGCGGGAGCCGAGGAAGCGGGTCTCGCGGACGGTGCCGCGCAGCCCCTCACCGTCGGGTCCGACCCTGACGACCTCGGGCCGCACGTACACGCGGACGGCGGCGCCCGTGGCGGGCGGCTCGCCGACGGGGGTGGCGGTGACCGGCTGTCCTGCGACCTCGCACCGGCCTTCGCCGAGCGCGGTGCCGTCGAGGGCGTTGACCTCGCCGATGAACTGGGCGACGAAGTCGGTGGCGGGCCGCAGGTAGATCTCCTGGGGCCGGTCGAGCTGGTGGATGACGCCGTCGGCCATCACGGCGATGCGGTCGGAGACGGCGAGGGCCTCCTCCTGGTCGTGGGTGACGAGGATGGCGGTGGTGCCGATGCGGCGTTGCAGCGCGGCGACCTCGTCGCGCAGCCGTACCCGGAGCTGGGCGTCGAGGTTGGAGAACGGCTCGTCGAGCAGCAGCAGGTCGGGCTGGATGACGAGGGCCCTGGCGAGGGCGGCGCGCTGCTGCTGGCCGCCGGAGAGCTGGCGCGGGTGCCGCCCGGCCATGCCGTCGAGGCCGACCAGCTCCAGCATGCCGGCGACGCGGCGTTTGCGTTCGGCGGCGCCGATCTTGCGCATGCGCAGCCCGAAGGCCACGTTGTCGGCGATCGTCAGGTGCGGGAACAGGGCGTAGGACTGGAAGACCATGCCCATGGAGCGGCGGTGCGGCGGGACGGCGGTGACGTCGCGGCCGTCCACCTCGATGAGGCCGCCGTCGGCGGTGAGGTGCCCGGCGATCATGTTGAGGGTGGTGGTCTTGCCGCAGCCGGACGGGCCGAGCAGGGTGAGGAACTCGCCCGGCTCGGTCTCCAGGTCCACGGCGGAGACGACCTCCTTGCCGCCCAGCACCTTGCGCACGCCGTTCAGGCGCAGCCGCCCGCGCCGCACGGCGGTGCCGGCGGACGGTTCTGTCATGGTGGTCACTGCTCGACCTCCTTGGTCCACCGGTCGGTCCAGGCGGCGCGGTTGCCGTTGACGTCCTTCCAGTCCAGCGGCGTCATCCCGGCCGCCTGCTCGGGCCCGACGACCCGCTGGGCGAGGGCCGCGTCGAGGGTGGCGTCGGTGACGGTGGGCCCGTCGTAGCCCTCGGCGGCCAGCTTCTGCTGGATGGCCGGCTCCAGCAGCGCGTTGACGAACTTCTGCGCCAGGTCGGCGTGCGGCGCCTTGGCGACGACGTTCGCGGTGGCGAGCAGCGGGATGGCGCCCTCCTCCGGGTAGGCGAACTTGATCGGGAAGTTCTTGTCGGCGAGCGTCTCCACCCGCGACCCGCCCCACACGCTGGCGACGGCCTGCCCTTGCAGGAAGTAGTTGGACACGTCGGCCGTGGTGTCGAAGGTGAAGGCGTTCGCGGCGACCTTCTTGACGCCCGCGAAGCCCGACTCGACCGTGCCGTCGCCCTCGCGGGCGGCCAGCATGAGCGCGCCGACGCCGTAGGTGTTGCTGATGGACGGCAGCACGACCTTGCCCTTGAGCTTGGGGTCGGCCAGGTCGGACAGCTTCCTGGGGGCGGGCAGCCCGTTGTCGGCGTACCACTTGCTGTTGTACGCCAGCCCGGTCGCGGTCATCGCGAACCCGACGCCGACGTCCCCGGGCAGCCGGGCCACCTTCTCCACCTTGGCCAGCCGGGTGACGGCGGCCGGGTCGAGCGCGGCCAGCAGCCCGGCCTCGGCGGCCTGCGCCTGCGGCCCGTCGTCGATGAGCGCGACGTCGATCTGCGGGGCGTCCTTCTGCGCCTTCAGCTTGGCGACGGTGTCGGTGGAGCTGCCGGCGATGTAGGTGACCTGGCAGCCGCACGTCTTCTCGAACTCCGGCAGCACGGCCTGCTCGAAGGCCTGCTGGTACGAGCCGCCGTACCCGGCCACCACGAGCTTGCCCGCCGAGGCGGTGGGGGCGGGCGGGGCGCAGGCCGTCAGGGCGAGGAGGGCCAGCGCCGCGGCGAGCAGCCTTGTCATGAGGTCTCGATCTCCTTGTTCCAGCGGTCCGTCCACGCGGAACGGCTCTTGTTGATCGCCGCCCAGTCGAGTTTGCGCAGCTCACCGGCCCGGTCCTGGCCGACGACCTGGGCGGCGAGCCCGGGGTCGAGCTGGACGCCCTTGACGGTCGGGCCGTTGTAGTTGGACTCGGCCATGGCCTGCTGGGCCGACGGCTCCAGCAGCGCGTTGACGAACTGCTGGGCCAGGCCGGGGTGCGGCGCCTTGTTCACCACGTTGACGGTGGCGATCAGCGGCAGCGCGCCCTCCTCCGGGTAGACGAACTCGATCGGGAAGCCCTTCTTGGCCAGCATCTGCACGCGGGAGTTGCCCCACACGCTGGCGACGGCCTGGCCTTGGAGGAAGTAGTTGGACACGTCCGCGGTGGTGTCGAACGTGACGGCGTTCGCGGCGATCTTCTTGACGCCCGCGAAGCCGGGGTCGATGCGGTGCTCGGAGCCGCCGCCGACCTTGGCGGCGATGAGCAGCGCGCCCAGCCCGTACGTCTGCGTGATGGACGGCATCACGAGCTTGCCCTTGAGCTTGGCGTTCTCCAGGTCGGCCAGCCGGGTGGGGGCGGGCAGCCCGTTCTTGGCGTAGTAGTCGGTGTTGTAGGCGATGCCGGTGGCGTTGAGCGAGAAGCCGACGCCGACGTCGCCGGGCAGCCGGGCCAGGTCGATGACGTTGCCCAGGTTGGTGACCGTTTTGGGGTCGAGGGGGGCGAGCAGGCCGGCCTCGACGGCCTGGTTCTGCACGCCGTCGTCGATGAGGGCGACGTCGATCTGCGGGGCGGCTTGCTGGGCCTTCAGCTTGGCGACGGTGTCGGTGGAGCTGCCAGCGATGTAGGTGACGTCGCAGGAGCAGGTCTTCTCGAAGGCGGGGATGACCGACTGTTCGAACGCCTCCTCGTACGAGCCGCCGTACCCGGCGATGACCAGCTTGCCGGGCGCGGCGGCAGGGGTGGGCGCGGCGCAGGAGGTGAGGACGAGGGCTCCGATGGCTAGGGAGAGGGGTCTGGGGTTCATGGCGACCTCCGAAGGGGGCGATCGGGGGCGAGGTGGTCGATGTCGCGCGTGGTGGTACCGGTCTCGATGAGGTCGGCGGCGATGTCGCCGAAGACGGGGGCCAGCTTGAAGCCGTGGCCGCTGAACGCGGCGGCGATCACGATGCGGCCCTGACGGCCGAGCAGGCCGTGCCCGTCGGGGGTGAAGGCGTCGGCGAAGGTGGCCACCCGGATGGGGTCGGGCCGCAGGCCCGGCAGCGTGGCGGCGACGGCTTCGGCGACCTGCCTGACGTACGCGACCGGCGCGGAGCGTTCCAGCGCGTCGGGCGAGTCGAGGTCGCGCCACGGGACGTGCAGGTTGACCTTGACACCGGCGCCGTCCATGGCGGGGAAGCAGGAGTAGGCGGGCTCGCCGACGCGGATGGCGATCGGGCAGCGCCCGGGGGCGAACAGGGTCTCGTCGCGGCGGGGGAACCAGGTGGAGGTGATGGCCTTGGCGGCGATGGGCGCGTCGGGCAGCAGCCGCCTCGCCCAGGGTCCGGGGGCCAGGACGGCGTGGGTGAAGCGGTGCTCGCCGCCGTCCTGCGTCACGACGGTCACGCCGGCGGCGTCCTGGCGCACCTGCCGGACGGGGGTGTAGCGGTGGATGCGGGCGCCGGCCCGTTCGGCGGCGGCAGCGGCGGCGACCACGGCGGGCTCGGGCCGCAGGTAGCCGGCGTCGGGGTCGGCCACCATCACCTCGCCGTCGCGCAGCGGATGCTCGGGCACCCGCTCGGCCGCGTCGCGGCCGGTCAGCACCTCCACCGGCAGGTCGTGGGCGCGGGCGGCGGCCAGCACGGCCGTCACCACGGGGTGCTCGCGCGGGCCGACCGTGACGCCGCCGACGGGCGTCAGCAGCCGGCGTCCCGCGCTCAGCTCCAGCTCGGCCCACAGGTCGCGGGCCTCGCGCAGCAGCGGCACGTACTGGGGGCCTTCCTTGTACGCGGTGCGGAAGATCCGCGACTCGCCGCCGGAGGCGCCCCGGTCGTGGCCGGGCGCGTAGGCGTCGAAGCCGACGGCCGGGATGCCGCGCGCGGCCAGCCGCCACAGGGCCATCGAGCCGACGGCGCCGGTGCCGACGACGGCGACAGAGGTCATGATCCGCTCCTTTTCGGGCATGGCTGGGGACCGTGGCGCCCGGAGGCGCGACGGGTGGGGTGGTCCGATGGGAACCGGTCAGGAGCCGCTCAGGTCGGTC
The DNA here is from genome assembly GCF_039531895.1 of Nonomuraea monospora. Taxonomy (NCBI): domain Bacteria; kingdom Bacillati; phylum Actinomycetota; class Actinomycetes; order Streptosporangiales; family Streptosporangiaceae; genus Nonomuraea; species Nonomuraea monospora. The sequence continues at coordinate 57,034 of NZ_BAAAQX010000035.1, read as the reverse complement.
TCCACGTAGAAGCGTTCGCCGCCGGGCGGCACGATCTCCTCCAGGAGCTCGGCGATCTCACCGCGGCGGGTCCAGGTCTCGCGGGTCCAGCGGAAGACGGGCGTGCCCGCGGGCAGCCCGAACAGCTCCGCCTCGGCCTCGCCGAGCGCGTACGGCTCCACGTAGAGCCTGGCGCGGACCAGCTCGACCCCGCGGTCGCGCAGGTAGGCGTGGCTGGTCAGGGGCGCTAAATCCTGGTCGAGCAGGTCGGGGGCCAGCCGGAAGGGCAGCACGTGCAGCTCGGTGTTGCTGACCCTGCCGTCCGCGGCGAGCTTGTGGCGCTCCATCTGGACGACCGCCTCCTCGTCGGGCACGCCCGGCAGCCGCAGGCGCGCCGCCCGCGCGGGCAGCACCTCGGCCGAGACGACCCGGTGGTCACCGTGCGTCTCCGGCCCCTGGATGAGCAGGCCGGTGAAGCGCAGCAGGTTGTGCTGTCCGACCGCCTGGGCGACGAAGCTGCCGCGTTTGCGGAAGCGGACGATGAGCCCGGCGTCGGCGAGGTCGCGCAGGGCCCGCTGCACGGTGATGCGCGAGACCTCGAACTCCTGGCAGAGCTCGACCTCGGTGGGGATCCGGGTTCCCGGCCCCCACTGGCCGCTTCTGATACGTGCCTCCAGCGCCCTGCGGATCTGCACATGAAGCAAGAGGTCACGTTCTGACATGACAAAATACTCGTCGTGGCGATTAGTCATGTCAATAGGGGATTAGATATAACTTATCGGCGTTTATCGTGGTGAGAGGGCTCAGCGGACGGCCGCCGTCTCCCGTACCCACGGCAGCAACAGCCGCTCGGCCAGCACCAGCGCGTAGAACAACGCGATGCTCATGACGCCCAGCAACCCGATCGCGGCGAACGCCAGCGCCGTGTCCGAGCTGCCGCCCGCCTGCACGATCACGAAGCCCAGCCCCGCGTCCCCCGCGCTGAACTCCCCGATCACCGCCCCCACCGACGCCAGCGGCATCGCCACCTTCAACCCCGTGAACACCTGCGGCAACGCGCCAGGGAAGCGGATCTTGACGAACGTCTGCCACCGCGGCGTGTCCAGCGACCTGGCCAGCTCCACCAGCTCAGGCGGCGTCGAGGCCAGCCCGCCCGCCACCGACAACACCACAGGGAAGAAGCACACCAGCAGCGCCATCACCACCTTCGGCTGCTGGCCGAACCCCATCCACACCACCAGCAGCGGCGCCAGCGCCACCTTCGGGACCGCGTTGAAGGCCACCAGCAGCGGATAGAACATCAGCTCCGCCACCCGGAACGCCGCGATCAGCATCCCGATCACCAGCCCGCAGCCCACCGACAGCACGAACCCCAGCACCGTCTCACCCAGCGTCACCACCGCCTGCTCCAGCAGGTAGTCCGGGATCCGCAGGAACGCCGCCACCACCTCACCCGGCGACGGCAAAACGATCTCCGGGATCGCGAACGCCGACGCCACCAGCGCCCACGCGCCGACCGCGACGACCACGCCCAGCGTGGACCAGCCCGCCGCAGTCAGCGCGTCCCGGCCGCGCTCCACCCGCCTCAGCCCTTGGGCACCAGGTCGAACGACACCACCGAGTCCGGCGTCAACGGCTCCTCCAGCGCCCCGGCCGTGCTCAGCGCCGTGATCGCCCGCTCCACCCGCTCCCTGCTCATCGTGCCCATCGGCGCCCCGCCGTCCGGGCGCACGTACGACGCCATCAGCGTCAGCTCGGCGGCGGCCACCTCGGCGTTCTGCGTAGGCTGCTTCGCGACCAGGATCTTCGCCGCCTCCTGCGGATGGTCCACCGCGTACGCCAGGCCCTTGAGCAGCGCCCCGGTGAACCTCCTCACCAGATCCGGCTGGCCCCCCGCGACCTTGGCGGAGGTCGTCACCGCCGAGCCGTACAGGTCGGTGATGACGTCCCCGAACGGCAGGACCGTGACCTCCTTGCCCTTGGCGGCGTTGCTCACCGTGGGCTGGCCGACCACGTACTGGCCGATCGCGTCCACCTGCCCCGAGGCCAGGTTCGCGGCGAGCTGCGCCGGCTCCAGGCTGACCCACTTCACCTTCGACGCGTCCACCCCGGCCAGCCGGGCGTAGCTGGGGAACATCATGCTGATCACCGACGACGCGGCGTCGGCCACCGTCTTGCCCTCCAGGTCCTTCGGACCGCTGATCCCGCTGCCGTCCAGCGCCATCAGCGCGGCCAGCGTGCGCTGGTGCAGCGCCGCCACCGCGACCGCGCCCTCCGCCTTGCCCCCGGCGGCGCTGATCAGCGTGGCCGTGAAGTCCACGGCGGCGAACTGCGCCCGGCCGCCGAGAACCGCGGCCAGGTTCTCGCCGCTGCCCTTGCCGGGCTGCACGGCGACCTCCAGACCCGCCTCCTCGAAGAAGCCCTTCTCCTGCGCGACGTAGACATAGGCCTCCCGGCCGAACGCGCCGAACCCGGTCACCCACGTGACCTGATCGGCCGCCTGCCGGGACGGCGACGGCTCCTGCGCCCCCGAACCGCAGGCGGCGGGGAGGAAGGACGTCGCGACCAGAACGGAGATCGTGATGACGCGCGGCAGTCGCCTCATGCCCCAGATCATGACGGACCCTGCGCGGCGGTCAATATGTTCCGGCCCGCCACTCGGCATACCATCGGGGGTCAGGAGGTCCTCAGGTGATCCTGCTGCGCGAGGTTTCCCAGGTGTTCGGCGGACGCCGCGGCGCCGTCGAAGCGCTGCGCGACCTCGACCTCGACGTGGCCGACGGCGAGTTCACCGCCGTCGTGGGCCGCTCCGGCTGCGGCAAGTCCACGCTCCTGCGGCTCATCGCCGGCCTGCTCACCGCCACCTCCGGCCAGGTACGCGTCGCCGGCGAACCCGTCGTCAAACCCCGCCGCGACGTCGCCATCATGTTCCAGCGGCCCGCCCTCCTGCCCTGGCGCAGCGTGCTCGACAACGTCCTGCTGCCCGTCGAGATCTTCGGCTGGCCCCGCCACGAACACCGCGCCCACGCGCACACCCTCCTGGAGACGGTCGGGCTGGAGGCCTTCCACCGGCGGCTGCCGCACGAGCTGTCCGGCGGCATGCAGCAGCGCGTCGCGCTGTGCCGCGCGCTCATCCAGCGGCCCCGCGTCCTCCTCATGGACGAGCCCTTCTCCGCCCTCGACGCGCTCACCCGCGAGGAGCTGTCGATCGAGCTGCAGCAGATCCACATGGAGCACGCCGCCACCGTCGTCCTCGTCACCCACTCCATCGAGGAGGCCGTGCTGCTCGCCGACCGCGTCGTCGTCCTCACCCCGCGACCCGGCCGCATCCTCACCGTCGTGAACGTGGACGTGCCCAGGCCGCGCACCCTCGGCCAGCACGCCTACGCCGCCGACCTGGCCCGCTGCTCCGCCGAGCTGCACGAGGTGCTCGGCGCCCGCGGCGCCGCCTCCGGGCCGCCGCCCGCCACTCAGCGGTAGGCGGCGCGGATCCGGTCGGCGTACGTCGGCAGGTCCAGGCCCAGCACCCGGAAGCGGCCGAGCTGGTGCAGCAGGAAGTGGTTCGCGCCCATCCTCGACAGCCGGCCTACGTCGCCCGCCAGCAGCGCCGTCAGCTCGGCCTCGTCCAGCGGAGGACGGGCCGCGCGCAGCGCCTCCTCCGGCGAGTCCGCCAGCGCCCGGCGGAACTCCGGCTCCCTGACCACCCGGTAACACACCTTGTTCACCGCGTACAGACTCACCGCCGTCACCTCACCGACTCCGACCGCCGACTCACCGCCGTCACGTCACCCGCCCCTGACTTACGGCCGTCACGTCACCCGCCACGCCGCGTAGGCGTGACCGAATCTCTCCTGCGCCTCCAGGAACGCAGGCGCCCGCGGATCGAACGTCCCCAGCATCGCGATCCAGTCGAGCAGCTCGCCGCCCGCGTTGCCCGCCCGCGCGAGCTGCTCCTCGCTCGCCTCGGCCACCAGCTTGCCCACCTCCGCCGCGTCCAGCAGCGTCAGCACCCGCTCCGCCCACCGCGGGTCCGGCACCCCCGTGTGCGAGTCCGCGCTGATCCGCGGCCCGCCGATCTCCAGCGAGAAACTGCCGCTGGCCAGCACCGCCACCCGCGTCGGCGCCGGATCCTCCTCCACCACCGCCCTGATCGCCGCCCCCAGCGCGTGACAGCGCCGCGACAACGGGATCGGCGGCATCAGCCCGCTCACGAACACCGGCACGATCGGCACGTCCAGCCCCGGCGTCAGGAAGTGCAGCGGCACCGTCACCGCGTGATCCAGCTCGAACTCCTGGCTCATGCCGACGTCGAACTCCGCCCGCACCAGCTCCGCCTGGAGCCGCCTGGCGAACCCGGCGTCGATCCGCGCCTCGCACCGCGGCAGCTCCGCGTAGTCGCTCGGCCCGGCCGCCGACTCGGCCACCCCGATGCTGAAGATCGGCACGCTCTCGACGAAGAACGTGTTGTAGTGGTCGGAGGTGAACACGATCAGCACGTCCGGCGCCAGCTCCCGCAACGCCCCCGCCACCTCGCCGTAGAGCCGCTCCAGCTCCCGCCCCAGCGGCTCGCCGCGCCGCACGATGCCGGGGAAGTGCGGGGTGTGCGGCACGCCCGCCGCACCGACGATCTGCCCCACGCGCCGCTCCTCTCGCCCGCCTCCCTCCAGCGTTGGCCGACCCGCCGCCGCCGTCAACCCGGCCGCCTGGGGCGCGAATTTCGGTTGCCTGGCGCCATCTCCTGCCCGAATCATGTGCGTGTGGTACGGATGGCGTTCGGCGTGGTGACGGGGCGGGATCAGCAGGTACTTGACGCGCGCGGGCGGCTGGTGGCGGACGAGAGCGAAGTCGCCGGAGCCGGTCCGTCTGTCGCGGCCGGGCCTGCCGGTGCCGGTACGCCTGTCGCGGTCGGGCCCGCCGGGGCCGATCCGCGTCCTGCCGTGACCGCGCTCGTCCGGTATCTCCACGGCGACGGCGACACCCTCACCGCGGCAGGGGCCGGAATCGCGCTCTCCCCCGGCTTCGTCACCGCCCGGCTGCACGGCGCGCGCGGCGACCGGCGCGACGCCGTACTGGCCGCCGTCCAGATCCTCGGCCTCGACGGGCTGCACCGGCTCGGCGAACGGGCCGGCGTCCTGGTGGCGCTGTTCGGCGCGGAGGCCACCAAGCCGCTGGCCGCCGCGGCCGGGCAGGCCATCGCCGAGGGCCGCTGGGCCGCGCTCCAGCTCGCCTCCGCCGCCAGCGGCGTGCTCGGCGCGGAACAACTCGTCCGCCTCCTCACCCTCGACGGCCCGCCGATCGACCCGACCCCCGACGCCGCCGCCTCCACCATGGCCGCCCACCTCGGGCGGCTCCTCACCCCGTACTCCGGAAGAAGGCGGCTCGACCTCCTCCTCGACCTGTGGCAGCGGGTCGCCGCCCGCCAGCAACGGCTCCGCCGCGACCAGCGGCGGCGCGCCACCCAGGGCAAGCACAGCAGGCTCGACGAGCTCACCACCCGCTACCGCACCCACGACGACGCGCTGCTCCTCGACCAGCTCCGCCAGGACCTCGGCCACGAGCCGACGGTCGCCGAAGCCGCCCGCTGGTTCCCCTACGCCTGGCAGGCGGAGGTGTCCCTGAACCGCACCCTGGCCGACGCCCTGGCCGCCACCGCCCTGGTGCGCACCGCCGCCAACGTCGGCGACCACGGCGTCGTCCAGGGCATGAACCGCTCCACCGCCCTGCTCACCGCCGCCGCCCGCGCCATCAGCCAGGAGGAGGCCCGCGCCGCCGCCCGCCGCGTCCCCGGCCTCACGGGGCTCCCGGCCCGCCCCGGCTGCTACGTCAGGGACCTGGCCGCCCAGCTCGGCAACCCCGCCGAACAGTACGTACGGCAGCGCCTGGCCAGAGCCGCCGAGTACGCCGAGATCCTGCTCGACGTCGCCACCGACCGCCTCATCGAGTTCAGGAACCAGCTCGGCGGCTGGCCGTCCGTCAGCCTGCGCGACTGGCGCGCCGGCGTCGGCTACCTCACCGGCCGCGACCCCGCCCGATGGGCCCAGCCGCCGGTCGGAGGCGGCCGTCCCCCGCTCGCCGAACGCCTGCGAGCCCGCCCCGGCGTGCCGCCTGCCGAGGAGGAGACGGCGGGCGACCTGTTCTGGTACGCCGAACTCGCCGACGCGCTCGCCCAGCTCAACGGCCACGAACAGGCCGACGTCGAGTACGGCGCCCACTACCCGTACACCGACCACGACCCCCTCCCCGACGACGACCGGCAGCTCGTGCCCTCGCTCGACTCCCTGCCCGCCGCCCTGGCGGGAGCGGCGCAGCTCGTCTCGTTCGGCGGGCAGCCGCCCCGCCAGTGCCGCGCCTGGCCCGAACTCACCGACCGGCTCCTCGCCGCCCTCGGCGTCACGCAGCGGCTCACCACCGCCTTCCGCGTCCCCGAGCCGCTGCTCGCCCTAGACGGCACCGTCCTGCCCGGCACGGAGGTGCGGCTGCGGTTCGCCCGGAACGCGCGCACCCTCACGCAGTGGGCCACCTACATGGGCAACTGCATCGCTTCGCTGCCGTACGTGGAAGCGGCCGAACAGGGCGAGTCCGCTCTGGTCGCCCTGCTCGACGAGGACGGGCGGATCGTCGTCAACGTCAAGCTCGACCAGCACGTACGGGGGTGGCGGGCCGGGGAGATGCGCGCCCGCTTCAACGCCGATCCCGACCTGGAGCTGCGCCGTCTCATCGTCGCCTGGGCCGCCGCCCTCCCCTCGGCCCCCGCCGAGGAGCCCGTCCCCGATCCGGAGGGCGAGCGCCTTCCTCCGGCCCGGCCCGCCTTCCGGCGGCGGGCCGATCGCACGTTCCAGGAGGTCGGCGGGCCGCTGGCGCGGCTGGCGGCCGACGCCCTGGCCGCCGGGGAGACGGTGGACGCCCTCCGCGTGCTGCACGCTCCGGACGGTGCGCCTCCGGCGGAGGTTCTGACCTCGCTCCGCCGCCTCTCCGCCGACCGCGTCGAGCGGCTGTGCCGTAACAAGCTGCAGGCGGTGGGCTTACCTGCGCTGTGGCGAGCCACCTCTGTACGCCCCCTCGAACGCGCCCTGACCGCCCTCCCCTCGGCCCGCACCTCGGAGAACGCCCCCACCACCAGCCGCACCTCGGAGAACGCCCCCACCATCAGCCGCACCTCGGAGAACGCCCCCACCACCGCCCGCGCCTCCGAGGACATCCTCCCCCCAGCTCGCGCCTCGGAGGACGTCCGCGCCTCAGCCCGCGCCCCGGAGTACACCGGCGGCCGTCCTCAGCTCGCTCTCCTCCTGCTCGACGCGCCCCTGCCCGGCTCGCTCAGAAAGCTCGCCCGCCACGACGCCATCGCGCCCGCCCGCTCGATGGAGCTCGTCGCCCGCCGGATCCGCGCCGCCCTCGGCCGCCTGGCCCGCGCCGGGGACCCCGCGCTCGCCCACCAGGTGGCCCGCCGCGCCGACACGGCGGTGCTGTGCTCACTGGTCGTCGCCGTCACGTCCTGGCCGCCGGACCCCGCCCTGCCGACCGTCGCGGTGAGCGAGCCGGGCAGGACGAGCGTGCCCGGCTTTCCCCGCTCCGACCTGGACGACCCGTCGGGGCCGTGGCAGCGCGCGCTTCCCGGCGCCGTGGAGCTGGGCGCGGACCTGGACGCATTCCGGGATCGCGTGGCCGGTGCGGGGCTGCACGTGCCGGTCGCCTGGCTGGGGCACGGCGGCTGGAACGCACTGTGGCAACGCGCCGCCCGCTGACACGCGTTCCTTGACACTCCGCTCACCGGCGCACTGACGTGGCATCCCGTCCAGGCGCCTTTACGCTGTAGATTCGCAGCGGCGCCCCTCTACCCTGAAGACCATGGACATCACCACCGCCGCCAAGCTCTGGGACGCCACCCCAGGCTGGCTGAACACCGCCTCCTACGGCCTCCCCCCGCGCCGGGCCTTCGAGGAGCTCCAGACCGTCCTGACCGACTGGCGGCACGGCGACACCGACTGGAAACCCTGGGACGCCTCCGTCGGACGCGCCAGGACCGCGTTCGCCCGCCTGGTCGGAGCCCCGGCAGCCGACGTGAGTGTCAGCTCGACGGTGTCCCAGATCATGTCCGTGGTGGCGACCGCGCTGCCGTCCGGCGGCAAGGTGGTGGTGCCCGAGGTCGAGTTCACCAGCAACCTGTTCCCCTGGGCGGTGGCGGCCGAGGTCGAGACGGTGCCCGCCGACCGGCTGGCCGAGGCGATCACGCGGGACACCGCCGCCGTGGCGTTCAGCCTGGTCCAGTCGGCCACCGGGTACGTGGCGCCGCTCGCCGACATCGTGGCCGCCGCCCGCGACCATGGCGCGCTGGTCATCGTGGACGCCTCGCAGGCGTGCGGCTGGCTCCCCGTCGATGTCACGGGTGTGGACGCGCTGGCCTGCGCCGCGTACAAGTGGCTGATGGCGCCGCGCGGAGCGGCGTTCGGCTACCTGTCGCCGTCGCTGCGCGAGCGCATGCGCCCGCTCGCCGCCAACTGGTACGGCGGCGCGGACGAGGGCGGCTCCTACTACGGCCCGCCGCTGCGGCTGGCCGGTGACGCGCGGGCGTTCGACCTGTCGCCCGCCTGGTTCTCCTACGTCGGGGCCGCTCCCGCCATCGAGCTGCTGAACGAGCTCGGCGTCGAGCGCATCCGCGACCACGACGTCGCCCTGGCCAACCGCTTCCGTGCGGGCCTCGGCCTGCCGCCTTCCGACACGGCCATCGTCTCGGTGGACGCGCCCGGCGAGCGGCTGGAGGCGGCCGGGATCAGGGCGGCGGTGCGGGCGGGCAGGGTGCGGGCCAGCTTCCACGTGTACACGACGGAGGACGACGTCGATCGCGCCCTGGACGCCCTGACGTCCCCACGCTAGCGCCGCGACCCGCTCGCGAGACAGCCGAGGATCCGCCGCGCGCCCCATGATCCGTCACTCGCCCGCCGGACACCCGAGGATCAGCACCAGCGCGTCCAGCAGTCGCTGCCAGTCCCCCTCGCCGAGGTCGCGCCCCAGCGGCACGGCCACGGCCGCGAGCGCCCCCGCCAGCTTCGCGCGTACCGCCGTGTCGTCCTCACCCAGCGACTGCGCCAGCGTCCCGGCCGCGCGGCGGAAGCGGCGTCCGCGCGTGAACTCCACCAGGGACGGCGGCGGCACAGGCGCGCCCGGCTCCGTGCCGTCGAGGGTGATCACCAGCCGGGTGCCGAGCGCCTCGGCGAGCCGGTCGAGGGCGGAGACGGTGGGGTTGCCCCGCCCGTTCTCGAGGTTGGCGACGTACGGGACCGACAGCGCGGCGTCGGCGGCCACCGAGGCGACGGTGCGGCCGAGTGCGGCGCGGCGGGCGCGCAGCCGCCGGCCCAGTTCCACAGCATCCACAGGGCTATCTTGACAGAATAATCGGCAGCCTGTTCTCTCTTGTGAGAATAATTTCCCCGACGAGGAGGAACGGCGATGCCGCATGCCCACGCCCTGCGCGACCGCGACTTCCGGCACCTGTGGGCAGCGGGCGCCGCCGGCGGGCTGGGCAGCGGCATGCTGGTGGTCGCCGTCCCCGCGCACGTCTACGCCGTCACCGGCTCGGTGCTGGCGACCGGCGTCACGCTGGCGTTCGAGCACCTGCCGTCGCTGCTGCTGGGGCCGGTCTCCGGCGTCCTGGCCGACCGGTGGGACCGCCGCCGCCTGATGATCGCCACCAATCTGGTGCACGTGCTGGCGGTGTCCGTCGTGCTGCTCGCCAGGACGCCGGAGACGGTCTGGCTCGTGTACGTGGCGGTGCTGGGGCAGGGGCTGGCCTCGGTGTTCTTCCGTCCCGCCGTCCGGGCGCACATCCCGGCCGTCGTCGGCACCGGCCCCGCCCTCACCAGCGCGAACACCGTCAGCGCCGTCACCACGGGGGTGGTCGGGCTGGCGGGGCCGCCGCTCGGCGGGCTGCTGTTCGCCACGTCCGGGGTGGGCGCGGTCGTCGCGGCAGCGGCGGCGGCCGGGCTGCTCGCGGCCCTGGCCATCGCCCGCACCTCGCCCAGGGCCGTCAAGGAGAAGCCGGCGCGGTCTCTCGTCGGGGAAGGGCTGCGGACGGTGTGGCGGGCGCCCGCGACCCGCGCGCTGCTCGCCGCCGACGGCGTGTACCTGCTGGCCAACGCCGCCCTGACCGCCCTGCTCATCCCCTTCGGCGTCGCCAGGCTCGGCGGCAGCGCCGAGGTGGGCTACCTGCTGTCCGCGCTGGGCCTCGGCTTCCTGCTCGGCGCCCCCGTCAGCCGCCGCCTGGTGGACCGCTTCGCCCCGAGACGCGTCATCTCCGTCGCCCAGGCACTCGTCGGCGCCGCCTTCCTGCTGCTGTTCAACAGCACCTCGCTGCCCGCCGCGCTGGCCGCCGCCGCGCTGCTCGGGCTGCCGGGGGTGACGGTGCTGGTGGCGATCCAGACGTACGTGCAGCGCGCCACCCCCGGCCACCTCCTCGGCCGGGTCACCGCCGTGTTCCTCACCGTGGAGGCCGCCGCCACCATGACGGGCGCCTTCGCGGGCCCGGCACTGAGCGAGCTGTCGGGCCTGCCGGTGGCGCTCAACGCCGCGTGCGCGGTGACGCTCCTGTCGTCGCTGGTGACGCTCTGCCTGGTGCCGCCCCCGTCCCGTCCGGTCAGGTGAGCGGATGCTCGAAGCCGCGCTCCGACATGCGCCTGGCCACCTCCATCAGGTCCGCCCTGAACTCCTCGACCCGCTCGTCGGTGAAGCGCACGGTCGGCCCGCTCAGCGTGAGCGCGGCGACCGTCGCCTTCGACCCCCCGGTCACGGGGACGGCGACCGCCGACAGCCCGGGCTCGCGCTCGCCGTGGCTGATCGCGTACCCGTCGTGCTCGGTCCGCGCGGCCCACTCCCGCAGCGTCGCCACATGCCCCTCCCCGTACGGCGAGGCGCGCGCCACCCGTTCGAGCAGCCGTTCCGGCGCGTCCTTGAGCAGCACCTTCGAGGACGCGCCCGCCCACAGCGGCAGCTCGTCGCCCACGCGCACGACGTGCCGCAGCGGCTGCGGGCTCTCCTGCTGCGCGATGCAGACGCGGTGCACGTCGCGCAGCACGTACAGGTTGACGGTCTCCCGCTGCCGCGCGCCCAGCTCCCGCATGAGCTGCACGGTCTCCGGCGGCAGCTCCCAGGCGTTGCGGGCCAGGTGCGCCCACCGCCACAGGGCCGGGCCCGCCGCATAGCCCTTCGGCGTGGCCCACAGCAGCCCCATGTGCTCCAGCGTCTGCAACATCCGCAGGGCGGTGGTCTTGGCCAGCCCCGTCTCGTCCACCACCTCGCGGATCGTCAGCGTCCGCCGGTCCTCGGTGAGCAGCGACAGGATGTCGAACGCCCGCTGCACGCTGCGCACGCCGCCGGCGTCTTCAGCCTGGTTCGAAGGCACGGGATCCTCACTCGTCGGTCGAATGGTCAACTGCCGCTCACCCTCTCATGGGTACGGAGCGCTGGAGGGCTTGGCAGGTCAGTACGCATATTTCGGATTCCCGAGAGGGCCATCTGAAGATTGCTTGTCGGGGTTCGTCTCAGTTTCGTCCGGCCTGAGGCATGACCTCACGCCGTCCGCAGGCCCGCACACGAGCCGGGATCACCGTCGCAGACCCGTCGACCAGCCACACCTACCCCATGATCACCAAAGCCTGGGCGGACAGCGGCTCCCAAGCGCCTCAATGGGTGGCGATAAGTTCCTGTAGCTGCGGCCCGCTCTGCGGTATCAGATAAGGATGATCTCGAATGAGCAGCTTCGCCACGAGATCGTCGACGCTTTCTCTGAGGAGGCTGCTGTTCATACCGAGAAGCTCTTCACAGATGCCGAGAAAGGAGCCGATTACGTCCTTGTCGTCATCCTCCACGGCTGGCATAAACACTTCGGCAACGACCTCGAGCAGATATTCGAACATGCTGACGTAGGTTTCGCCTTCTTGCTCGGCCTCCACTTCGAGCGCCTGGATGAATCGTCGCGCGGAGGGTATCTTCCAAAGGATCTTCCGAGTTCGCCGGATGAGTTCTTCCAGGCTCACAGACTCGTCGAGATCAAATTCGTTCATGGTCATCCCCGAGGGACTATTCGCTGAGGCCTCGGACTGGCGCGCAGACCCGTTCAATTGAGATGATAACCATACCGCGAAGGAATCCTGCGGACGGAACACCTGCCTCGTCACGTTCTCTCTACGAACTCTTTCGCCGCAAAAAGCTGCCGCTTTGTTTGCGGGCCTGCATGCGTGCGGCTCGCCAGGTGCTGAGGACCGGTTCGAGTAACGCTCAGCGGACGTCTGACAGGTCCGAGGGACAGGGGCGGTGTGAGGTCATGCCGCTCGTGCCGGCAGCTGTCGCCGCGGAAGGTCCGCAGTCTGTCGAGTTGGGCGATTCGGAGGCATCCCGCAATCAAACGGGCAGGAGGGTGACTCCTCAGGCGAAATGCCACCTCGATGGTCCCCTGATCGGGAAGGCTGATAGTGGCGAAAGTTCGATAAATCCCACATCCCCACAAGCCATTTTTAGGATGCCCCCTGAAGAAGCGCTCGGCCGGGAAATCGATTCCGCGTGAGCGTCTGGGCGCGCAGGTCGCCGCCGATGGTGGACACTTGCTGCGATGCCCACGATCTACGACGTCGCCCGCGAGGCAGGCGTCTCCGCGGCCACCGTGTCCCGGGTGCTCAACGGCCGGCGCACCGTCGATCCCGAGATGGTCGCGCGCGTGCTGACGGCGGTCCGCGAGCTGGGCTACCGGCCGAACGCGGTGGCGCGCAACCTGCGCCGCAGCCGTACGACGCTGTGGGCCGTGATCGTGCCCGACATCGGCAACCCGTTCTTCACCTCGACGGTCCGCGGCATCGAGGACGTCGCCCAGCAGGCCGGCTACTCGGTGGTGCTGTGCAACAGCGACGAGAGCCCCGCCAAGGAGGAGACGTACGTGGCGGCGGCGCTGAGCGAGCAGATGGCGGGCGTCATCATCGCCTCCTCGGGCAGCGTCAAGGCGGCCAGGTGCCTGCTCGACTCGCCGGTCCCTGTCGTGGCCATCGACCGTGAACTGCCGCGCGGGGCCGTCGACACGGTCGTGGTCGACAACGAGGAGGGCGCCCGCGCGGCCACCCGTCACCTGCTGGACGCGGGTTACTCGCGGGTCGCCTGCGTCACGGGGCCGGAGGGCGTCAGCACCGCCGACCTGCGGTTGCGCGGCTACGCCGCCGCTCTGGGCGGCGCGCCCGTGGTCGTCAGGACGGACTTCCGCGAGCAGGGCGGCTACGACGCCATGGCCGCGCTGCTGTCGTCCCCCGCGCGGCCCGACGCGGTCTTCGTGGCCAGCAACCTGATGGCGGTGGGGGCGCTGCGGTGCCTGGCCGACCGGGGGGTGGAGGTGCCAGGGGAGGTGGGGCTGGTCGGGTTCGACGAGATCCCGTGGGCGGATCTCGTGCGGCCGTCGCTCACGACGGTGGCGCAGCCGACGTACGAGCTGGGCCGGATGGCCGCCCGTCTCCTGGCCGACCGGATCACCGCGCCCGCCGCCCGTCCGGCCACGGTGGTCCTGCCCACGGAGCTGCGTCCCCGCCGGAGCAGCGCCCGCTGAGCGGGCGTCCGGTCAGATACCGATTTCCGCAGTTCAGAGCAGTGACGCGCGCCTTAGACGCACGAAAGGGGGTTGCGGGTTCGGCAGCCCTCGATCGCAGCTCTGACAGCACACCGTAACCGCTGGTTACGTTGAGTAACTGTCGCGATCGGCAAAGTCAACACAGGACAAACCACGGCCCCCTCCATCACAGAGAGGCATCTTCATGCGTCAATCAGCCCGCATCGCCACCCTCGCCCTCGCCGGCGCGTTCGCGCTCGCCGCCGTCGCCGGACCGGCGGCAGCGAACGTGCCCAGCGGCATCGACGCGCTCAACGGCAACAGCGTCCTCAACGGCAACAACCTCTGCGTGCAGGACATCGACGCGGCCGGCATCGGCGTCAAGGTGCCGATCGGCTCGGTGGACTCCGCCGGCTGCGCCCAGCGCTGACCGGCACGCACGCGGGCCCGGTCACTGACCGGGGCCGCCCCTGAGACCCGCGGCGCGGCGTTCGTCCTGGTGCTCACGGCCGGCACCGATGTCCGGCACCAGTCCCGCACGCCGCGCCGCGGCCCTGCTCGCAAGCTCACAACCCGTAGCGGCTCTTCAGATGCCGCCACCAGTCACGGAACATCCACGCGTCGAACTCCGTGATGGACGACGCGCTGCCCGCCTTCATCAGGAAGCAGCACACGCCGGTCGGCGTCCAGTCGTAGAAGTCGTCCAGGCCGAACGAGTGCCCCATCTCGTGCAGCAGGATGTGCACGTTGTCGGCGTTCAGATTGGACAGGTAGTACTCGCTGCCGATCCGCTGCCCCCAGTCGCCGCCGGCGCCGCCGCCGAAGCCGGCGGTCAGCCACAGCGACATGTCGTAGTGGTGCGAGGCGCCACCCGGGCAGTTCGGGTAGGTGCCGCTCTGGTTGAAGAAGCGGCCGCACGCCTCCGCGCACTGGGGCGCGTTCTCGCGGATGTCGCCGACGTAGACGTCCACGGAGGTGTCGCTCCACTGGAGCTGTGCGCGGTCGCGCACGGCCCAACCCACCACCTTCACCGGCACGCTGCTGTACGGCCAGCCGTTATGGCCCACCATGAGGTCCATCCACTTCTTGAACTGGCGGGCCAGCGTGGCGTGGATCTGGTCGCGCTGGGCGGCGGTCACCGAAGCGCCGCTGTCCCAGCGGACGCAATAGTTGATCGAGCCGCCGTTGGCCATGACCTGGTCCCAGCCGTAGTTGCGGAAGCCGTACAGGTTCGGGTACGTGCTCTCCTGGTGCTGCCAGACCTCGTTCAGCGGGGTGACCAGGTTGCTCGGCGGGTTCCAGCCGGTGCCGCCCGGCGAGCCCGCGGTCCATGCCCTGACCTCCAGCAGGCCGACGGAGCCCTGCCCGCTCTGCAGCACGACGCGCAGCCGGGCGGTGCTGACGGCCGAGGCGAAGGTGACCTTGTTGTAGGCGTTCACGGCGGTCGGGTAGGCGCCGGGGATGTCCGCGTACGTGCTGCCTGTCCAGCGCTGCAGCTTCCACGAGGACGGGACGCGCACGCCGCCGCCGTCGTCGAAGAAGTACACCTCGGCGGAGATGAGCGGCTGGGCGGCGCTCCAGGTCAGCTCGGCCCACTGGGAGCCGGTGTTCGGCCAGGTGCCCCAGCGGCGGTTGGCGGTGTCGTTCGAGCTCGGCGGGTCGATGCCGTCGTTGATCGCCGCGACGCTCTCCCAGGGGGAGGTGTACGAGGCGGTGGGGGTCGCGGTCGTGGCGACGTTCGTGTCCGCCAGGGCCGGGCGGGCTGGTAACAGGAAGCCGCAGATGAGCAGGATGGGCAGGACGGCCAGGCGTCTCACGCGTCTCTTCACGCCGGTCCTCCGTTCTGGTAGCGCTAACATTCGTGGGCCTCGAGAAAGGGCGCGCTTCCTCGAGGCCCGGCTCGCCAGTCTCGCCGTACGTCGCGCACGCCCACCGGGGCGGGACGCCCACGCACGAGACTTGATCGCACGCCCTTGACCGGCCGTCAAATCACGCGGTCGAGAACCACTGCCGACCTGGGGCTTCCCGCTGAAACTTTCACAGTCCCCGGATTGTCGGTGCGGCCCCGTAGGGTTCCCGCCATGACCACGCTCATCGGACGCGAACGCCCCGCCGCCATCCTGCGCGGCAAGATCGAGCGCGCGCTGATCAGCCACGGGGCGCTGGTCCTCGTGACGGGCGAGGCCGGCATCGGCAAGAGCACGCTGGTGGCCAGCGCCGCCGCGGAGGCCGTCCGCGCGGGCGCCAGGCTGCTCACCGGCGCCTGCTGGGAGGGCGAGGGCGCGCCGGGCCACTGGCCGTGGGTGCAGGTCGTCAGGCAGCTCGCGCCCGGGGCCACGCCGCAGAGCCTCGCCGGGGCCGACGCGGAGGTGTTCCAGCTCTACGACGCGGTGACGCGGCTGCTGGTCGACGCCTCGCGGGAGCAGCCCGTGGTGGTCGTGCTGGAAGACCTGCACTGGGCCGACGCCGCGTCGCTGCGGCTGCTGGAGTTCGTGGTGCGGCACGCCTGGTCCGAGCGGCTGCTCGTGATCGGCACGTACCGCGACGGCGAGCTGACCGGCCTCCCACTCGAGGCCAAGGCCACCACCGTGACGCTGACCGGCCTCGATCCCGACGGCGTGCGGCGGCTGGTGGCCCGTACGACCGGCTTGGACCTTCCTGAGCCGGAGCTGGTCGCCGAGATCCACCGGCGCACGGGCGGCAACCCGTTCTTCGTGGAGCAGACGGCCCGCCTGTGGCAGGGCGGCAGCCCGCTCGCCACCATCCCACCCGGTGTGGAGGCGGCGGTCCGGCGGCGGCTGTCACGGCTGGCGGGCGGGGTGCTGGAGGTGCTGCGGATGGCGGCGGTGCTGGGGCGCGAGTTCACCCAGGACGCCCTCGTCTCGGCTCTGCGGCCCGCCTTGCCCGTCGTCGAGGCGCTCGAACAGGCCGTCGCGGCCAAGCTCGTCGTCTCGCACGGCTCCGGGCGCCACTCGTTCGTGCACGACCTAGTGCGCGAGACGCTCTACGCCTCGCTGGACGCGCCCAGCCGGGCCGCCCTCCACGCGTCCGCCCTGGCTGCGCTCGGCACGGCGCCGCCCGCCGTGCGCGCCCATCACGCCTACCTGGCCGGTGCGCCCGACGCGGTGGACCTGCTCGTGGCGGCGGCCCGGGATGCCGAGGGGCGGATGGCGGATGAGGAGGCTGTGCGGCACCTTCGGCGGGCGCTGGAGCTCACACCTGAGTCCGCGTCGCGGCGGCGGGCGCTGATCGGGCTCGATCTGGGCGTGGCACAGCACCGCGCGGGTGACGGTGTTGCGGGGGGACGCAGTTTGGAGGCGGCTCTTGCGGTCGCCCGTCGGCTGGGGGCGCCCGATTTGCTGGCGGTCGCGGCTTTGAAGCTGCACGACGTGTGCGCCACGGGGCAGGGGCGCTGGACCGACTTCGCCCACGCCGCCCATCACGCACTGCTGGGCGCGGGCGGGAGACTGCACGCAGGCGGAGGACTGAGCGCAGGTGGAGGGCCGCACGCAGGCGGAGGGCTGAGCGCAGGCGGAGAGCTGGGCGCAGGCGGAGAGCTGGGCGCAGGCCAGGGGCTGAGCGCGGGCGAAGGCACGAGCGCCGATTTCCGTGAGAGCGACGACAACCGGCTGAACGCCGCCGCGCGTGAGCTGACCGAGGTGGCCGCCGACCTGGCCAGACACGGTGCGGACGACGAAGCGCTCGCCTACAGCCTCCTCTCCAGGCTGGCCGTCATCTGGGACCCAGGCACCACGGCCGAACGCCTGGCGATCACGACGGAGCTGTCAGCGGTGGCCGCCCGCAACGGCGACGACCAGCTCGACCTGACCGCCCGTTCCTGGCGCGTCGGAGCCCTGCTGGAGCTGGGCGACCCCCGCTGCCTCGCCGAGCAGCGCGCGTTCACCACCCGGGCGGACTCCGCGGGGCTGGCCCTGTTCCAGCACGAGGCCGCCGTACTCCGGGCCATGTTCGCCACCCTCACCGGCCGCTTCGACGAGGCGGACACCCACATCGACGCCGCCTACGACCTCGGCGAGCAGCCCGGCATCGGCAGGCAGGACCTGCGCTGGATGCAACGCTGGTCAGCCGCCCTGCTCAGGGGCCGCTTCGACGTGACCGACGCCGTCCTGGCGGAGATGGAGGAGGCGGGCAGCCAGCACGTCCCGCTCTTCCGGGCGGTGACGGCAGTGCAACGGGACGACCTGGCGACGGCAGCGGCACGGCACGGCGACGTCAGCGAGACAGCCGCGCGACAGAGCGACGGCAGCAAGACGGCCATACGACAGAGCGACGGCAGCAAAACGTCCGCGCGACAGAGCGGCGGCAACGAGACAACCACGCGGCGGCGAGACGGCAGCGGGACGGCTATGTGGCAGGGCGACGGTGGCGAGGCGGCCGTGCGGCATCTGGCGCAGATCATGGCGGCGGGTGAGCAGTACCTGCGCTGGATGGCGCCGCTGTGGCTCAGGTTCCAGGCGCAGGCGGCGGCCCGTTCCAAGGACCCGGTGCTCTGCGAACGCGTCCGCGCCGCGATCTCCCCGTACATCGGCCAGTGGGGCGTCACCGCGACCGTCACCATCGAGGGCCCGTACGTCCACTGGGCCGCCGTGCTGGACGCGGCTCAGGAACGCTGGGACGACGCGATCGCCGGCTTCACCGCGGCCTACCGGGCGGCGGACGTCCTGGGCGCGCGGCCCTGGTCGGTCGAGTCACGGGCCCAACTGGCGCGCGCCCTCCAGGCGCGCGGCGACGACGCCTCGGCGCTGATCGAGCAGGTGGAGCGGGAGGCGGCGGAGCTCGGCATGCTGGTACGCCTCCCCCGCCCCGGCACCGCCAACACCTTCCGCCTGGACGGGGAGGTGTGGACCCTGGCCTTCGCCGGCCGCACCGTGCACCTGCCCGACGCCAAGGGCCTCGCCGACCTGCGCGTCCTGCTCGCCCGCCCCGGTAGCGACGTGCCTGCGGTGGAGCTGCTCGACCCGGCGGGCGGTGAGGTGGTGGTCGCGGCGCGCGGCATGGGCGGTGACGACGTGCTGGATGAGGAGGCCAGGGCGCGTTACCGCAGGCGGCTGGAGTTACTGGACGAGGAGATCGAGCGGGCGGTGGGGCTGGGCGAGGAGCGTCGTGCGGCCGAGTTCGACGTGGAGCGGCAGGCGCTGCTGGACGAGCTGCGTGCGGCCACCGGTCTGGGCGGTCGTTCTCGCCGTCTCGGGGACGAGGCCGAGCGTGCTCGCAAGGCGGTCACCAACCGGATCCGCAACACGCTTCGCCAGCTCGACCAGCGCCATCCGGAGCTGGCGGCCCACCTGCGCGCTTCGGTGTCCACCGGCTCGACGTGCCGCTACCGGCCGGAGACGGAGGTGCACTGGTCCACCTGACACCACCAGCCGACCTCCGAGGCGCGCTGGTCGACTAAGGATTGCGGAGGCATGCTGGTCCACCTGACACCACCGACCAACCTCCGAGGCACACCGATGCACTGACGCCACCGACCCGCTGCTGAGGCGCGCTGATCCACCTGACGCCACCCACTCGCTGCCGAGGCGCATGGGTCGATTGGGCGCTGCCGGCCCGCCTTCGAGGCACCGTGGTCGACTGGACGCTGCAACCTAGCTGCCGAGGCGCGTCGGTCCACCTGACGCCGCCGACCAGCTCCGTGGCGCATCGGTCGACTGGACGCTGCCGGTCGGCGGTGGGGTGTGCCGGGCGGTCGTTGGGCCGCTACCTCGTCATCCGCGGGCGTCCAGTTCGTCGCGTCCGACCGCTGCCCGGACCTGGCGGAGCCACTCCACGCCCAGCCGCCGTCCGTCCGGGAGCTGATCGTTGCGATCCCACCGCCACGCCGTGACCATCGCCCACATGAGCGCCCGGCACTCACGCAGCAACTCCTGATCCGCACCCGGGTAGTGCAGACCGGCCGCTTCGGGCGCATGGGCGAGGTCGAACTCGACGGGCCCGCGGCAACACGTCTCAAGGTCGATGAACAGCGGCCCCTCCCGCGTGGCGAGCAGGTTGCCCGGATGCGGCTCACCGTGCAGGAGCTGATCACCGGCGCCACCGCGTTCGCTGATGGCCCGCGTCATGTTGCGGAGCGTGTCGGTGAGGAGCTCCCGGTCCGCGTCCGGGAGCTCCGGGGAGCGGTCGCGGTCCGCGAGGAGGAGCTGGGCCTGCTCGACCCGGTCCGTGAAGTGCGGCGTCGGGACGTCGATCGTGCGCATGCCCGCGTGGAGCCGTTCCAGCGCTCTGGCGTAGTCGGCCGGTGGGATCTCGTGCGGGGTGGCCGGTTCGTAGTAGGTCCACAGCGTGATCGCGAAGCCGTCACGCTCGTGGACCCGCGGCTCCACCCGCGGATCGAGGCTCGCCACGGGGCTTCCCGCCGCGGCGAGCCGTCGCGCCATGTCGATCTCGAACGCCAGGGCCTGGTTGTCCACGGGCGCCACGCGGGCCAGGACGTCGCACGGCAGCAGGCGCAGGGCGAGCTTGTTGGAGTTGTTGAGGACGATCGCGTCGTCGGCGGTCAGGCCGAGTGATGCGGCGGTCGCCATCGCCGCGGCCGTGGCTCGTCTGACCTCTGACGCCTGCATCGTCGCCGGCTCCTCTCCCCCTGTACGCCGCACCGGACTTGGGCACCCTACCAAGTTGACGATCTAGGAGGCGGGTGCCGGGGGTCAGCGGAGCTTGGCGAAGAAGGCCGTGACGTCGTCGGTGAAGAGGGCGGGTTGCTCGGCGGCGAAAAAGTGCCCGCCCCGGTCGTACTCGGACCAGTGGACGAGGTTGTGGTCGCGTTCGGCCCAGGAGCGGATGGTGACGTCGCAGGCCTTGGACACGAGCACGCCCGTGGGGACGGTGCCCCGGGCAGCGGCGGCCCAGTCACCCCCACCGGCCCAGCCCTCGGAGCTTCCGTCGGCACCGCCCCAGCTCTCGGAGCCTCCGTCGGCGTCGTCCCAGTTCTCGGAGGACCAGTCCGCGGAAGCGCTCATGTTCTCGTAGTAGAACTGCGCCGACGACCCCGCCGTCCCCGTCAACCAGTACAAGCTCACGTTCGTCAGCATGAGGTCCCGATCGAGTGACTCCTCCGGCATCCCCTCCACCGGCTCGGTCAGCTCCTTGAACTTCTCCATGATCCACGCGAGCTGCCCCACCGGCGAGTCGTGCAGCCCGTACGCCACGGTCTGCGGCCGCTTGGACTGCGTCTGCAGGTACCCGTCGTTCATGTTCTCCATGGCCTCCCAACGCCGCCGCTCCTCCTCCGACAGCCCGTCCATCTCGCCCTCCTGCCCGACGGGGAAGGTGAGGGCGGCGTTGAGGTGGATGCCGACGACGCGATCGGGGGCGTGCTTGCCCATCTCGGGGGCGATGAAGGCTCCGGCGTCGCCGCCCTGGACGCCGTACCGGGCGTACCCGAGCAGGTCCATCAGCTCGGTGAAGGCGCGGGCGGTGCGGGCGGCGTCCCAGCCGGTGGCGGACAGCGGGCTGGAGAAGCCGAACCCCGGCAGCGACGGGACGACCAGGTGGAAGTCGCGGGAGAGCGGCTCGATGACGTCCAGGAACTCCACGAACGTCCCCGGCCAGCCGTGCAGCAGCATGAGCGGCAGGGCGTCGGCGCGCGCCGACCGGACGTGCAGGAAGTGGAGGCGCTGGCCGTCGATGGTGGTGGTGTAGTGGGGCAGCTCGTTGAGCTTGGCCTCGTGGGCGCGCCAGTCGTAGCCGGTGCGCCAGTACTCGGCGAGTTCGCGCAGGTAGCCGACGGGGACGCCGCGTTCCCAGCTGGTGCCGGGGAGCTGGTCCTGCCAGCGGGTGCGGGCCAGGCGGGCGTGCAGGTCGTCCAGGTCCTGCTGCGGGATCTCAATCCGGAACGGGTGAATGGTCATGAAATTTCCTCTCAAAGGGGTGGAAGAGCGGCGGGGGGCTCGGCTCAGAGGGGGCGGAAGGCGGCGGCGTGTTCGGTGGCCCACTCGGCGAACGTGCGTCCGGGGCGGCCCGTGACGTGTTCCACGGTCGGCAGCACGACGGAGCCGGCCTGCGGCGGGTTCGCGCCGAGCTGGACCCCGAACTCGATCAGCTCGTCGCCCACCCCCGCCGCCCGCATGGCGGCCCGGTACTCCGCCTCGCTCTGCTCCTCGAACCGCAGCTCCCGCCCGATCGCCGCGCCGATGAGCCGCGTCCGCTGCTCCGGCGTGAGCGCCTCGGGCCCGGTCAGCAGGTACGTCTCCCCCGCGTGCCCCTCCTCGACCAGCGCCGCCACGGCGACAGCGGCGATGTCGGCCTCGTGCACCACGGCCCCGGGATGGTTGCCGAAGACCCGCACCACACCCTCCCGCCTGATGGACTCGGCCCAGTCGAAGGCGTTGGCCATGAACTCGACGCACTGCAGCCGCGTCCACCCGAGGTCCCCGGCCCGCAGCGCCTGCTCGACGGTGGACTCGTCCCAGCCGCTCAGCACGCTGACGCGCCGCACGCCGGCCTTGGCCGCCAGCTCGACCAGCTCGGGCCCGTTCTCCAGCGGCGCGCCGTCGTCCCCGCCGAACGTGATCAGGTGCAGCCCCGTCACGCCCTCCAGCGCGGGGGCGAGCGTCGCGGGCTCGGTCAGGTCGCCGCAGGCCACCTCGACTCCGTCGGGGAACGCGGCCTTGCCGGGGTTCCTGGTCAGCGCCCGTACGGGTACGCCGCGTTCGGCGAGCCGGCCGACGATGCGGCGGCCGACCGTCCCCGTGGCGCCGGTCACGAGAATCGTCATCCGTGTTTCTCCTGTCCGATGGTTCTTGTCTGTCGAACGGGAGGCGCTACACGGGAAATAGCGCCCGCTAGGCGGGTGGAAACGGCGGGGAAACGCCGTGCGCGGTTGCATCGGGTCCGGTCAGCGAAGATCACGACGAGATGAGGCGCCCATGACCGGATCCACCGCCGAGCCTCCCCGGCGCACCGCACGCGACCTGCTCAGACCTGCCGACGGCCCGTCCGGCAGCACCGCGAGCGACCCGCCCGGCGGCCCGTCCGGCCGCACAGCGAGCGGCCCGCTCGACGGCCCCACCCTGCGCGGACGTGCCCACGGCCCGTCCCGGCGTGCCGCGCTGGGCCTGTTGGGAGCCGTGCCCCTGACAGCGGGTGGCGTGCTGGCCGCGTCCGGGGTAGCCGCGGCGGCCGGGCGTTCCGGTGGGGTCCCCGCCGACCTGCGGCCGGGCGGCGCGTTCGACCGGTACGTCAGGGATCTGGCCGAACGCGACCAGTTCTCCGGGACGGTGCTGCTGGCGCATCGCGGCCGGCACGTGCTGGCCCGCGCGTACGGCATGGCCGACAGGGAACGGCGGATCCCCAACGACCTGGACACGATCTACGCGATGGCCTCCGCCTCCAAGCCCTTCACCGGCCTGGCCGTGGTGCGGCTCGCCCAGGAGGGCAGGCTCAGGTTCTACGACAAGGTCGGCGCCCACCTGGACGGCTTCCCGGCGGAGATCGCCGAGCACGTCACCGTCCACCAGATGCTCACGCACACGTCCGGAATGACCGACCCCACCAACGACGCGACCGACCCGCGCGTCTTCACCAGCGTCGAGGAGCGCAACCAGGACCTCGCCGCGCGCGCCCGCTCGCAGCGGCTGCGCTTCACGCCCGGCACCGCCAAGGAGTACTCCAGCATGGGTTACGAGGTGCTCGGCGAGCTGGTCGCGAAGGTGTCGGGGCAGCCGTTCCACGAGTACGTCCGCGAGCACGTCTTCGAGCGGGCGGGCATGGCGGACTCCGCCTACTACACGAGGACTCGGTGGCTGGCGGACGAGCGCATCGCGCACCCGTACATGCTGCAGGAGGACGGCACGCGCGTCGACGGCGTGCGCAACCTGGACAAGGGCGGCGTCAGCGGGGTGAAGGGCAGCAACTCGGCGCGCGCGTTCATCGGGTCCGGCGGCGGGAACGGCTTCACCACCGCCCCCGACCTGGTGCGCTTCGCCCTCGCGCTGCAACGCGACGAGCTGCTGAAGCGCGCCTACACCGAGCTGTACGTGAACGCGAAGGTGTCGGGCCCGCCCCTGCGGGAGGGCCCGGCGGACCCGCGCCGCGGGGAGGCGTTCCACGCGTACGGGCCGACCGCGTCCACCTTCAACGACCGCCGCTACATCTCGCATGGCGGCGGCATCGCGGGCGGCTCGACGAACTGGAGCATCTACCTCGACCTCGACTGGGTCGCCGTGGTGCTGTGCAACTACGACCTGCAGATCGAGCCGATCATCGAGCAGGAGCGCAGCCGGATCACCGCGTGAGAGGCTGTGCGCCGCCCGTCAGGTAGTGCTGCACCACCGGCCCGATGTCGCGGGCGAGCGTGTCGACGTCGGCGTCCACCATCGGCGGGAAGCGCAGCACGTACCGGGTCAGTGCCAGGCCGAGAAGCTGCGTGGAGGCGAGCGCGGCGCGGTGCTCGGCGTCGGGCGCGCCGGTCAGGCGGGCGACGAGCGCGGTGATCTGCGTCGCGAACACCTCCCGCATCCGCTCGGCGGCCGTGGGGTTGGTGCTGGCGGAGCGGAGCAGCAGGATGAGCACGTCGTCGGCCTGCTCGCCCTCCCAGCGGGACAGGAAGTGCCGCACGATCAGCTCGCCGAGCCGCTCGCGCGGCGGCCTGGCGAGCTTGTCGAGCTGCAGGTCCACGTCCACGGCGGCGTGGAAGAGCCCGGCCTTGCTGCCGTAGTAGCGCATGACCATGGACGGGTCCACGCCGACCAGGGAGGCGACCGCCCGGATCGTCATCGCCTCGTAGCCGCGTTCGACGAGCAGCTTCCTGGCAGCCGAGAGGATGGCGTTCCTGGTGGCTGCCGATCTCTCGGTGAATGCCATGACAACAAGTGTAGGCCAACACCCGTACGACTTGCATCCCGTCCGGTCAGAGGTGCTTGGCCAGCCACTCCGTGATGGCCTCGGCGATCACCTCCGGGTGGTCCTCCGGGGTGTGATGGCCCGCGACCTCCTCGCGCTCCACCACCTCCAGGGACGCGATGTTCGCGCGGCACCAGTCGATGGTCTCCCGCGTCCACATCATGCCGGGGCCGGGACGGAAGTCGATCAGCAGCTTCGGCACCTCGACACTGGCGGCCAGCCACCGGTCGAACGCCTCGATCCTGGCCACCACGTCGGCGGGCTCGCCGTCCAGCGGCATCGAGCGGGCCCAGCGCAGCAGCGGCAGCCTGCTCTCCCGCGTCGGGTACGGCCGCAGGTACGCCTGCGTGTCCTCGTCGGCCATCGGCGTGGCGACGCTGCCGGGCAGGCCGCGCAGGAAGGCGTTGTCGTCGAGCATCATGGTCTCGCCGACGCCGTCCGTCTTGATCGCCCGGAACAGCGGCCGGCCGCCTTCCGGGAACTCCTCCCAGGTCATCGGCTTGACGATGGCCTCGGTGAAGGCGATGCCGCGGACCCGGTCCGGGTGGCGGGCGGCCCAGTCGAACGCGAGCGCGCCGCCCCAGTCGTGGCCGACGAGCAGCACGTCGCGCAGGTCGAGGGCGTCGAACCAGGCGTCCAGGTAGCGGGCGTGGTCGGCGAAGGTGTAGTCGATGGCGGGCTTGCCCGAGTCGCCCATGCCGATCAGGTCGGGGGCCAGGCGGCGGCCCTGGCCGATGGCGGGCATGACGGCGCGCCACAGGTGGGAGGAGGTGGGGTTGCCGTGCAGGAACACGATCGGGTCGCCGGTGCCTTGGTCGCGGTAGGAGATGGTGGAGTCGAGGACTTGCTGGGTGGGCATTGTGGCGCCTTTCAGAGGTTCAGGTGTAGGAAACGGTCCACCGCGATCTCGATCACTACCCGGTCCGGTGGGGCGGGTGGGGGTGAGAGGTAGCGGTGGGTGTAGCGGGTGGTGGCTTCGGCTATGCGGCTCGGGTCTTGGGAGAGCGTGGCCGGGCCCTCCAGGGTGAGCCAGCGGAAACCCGCGACCTGGCAGAGCGCCGCCCGGCCGCCGGGGGTGGCGGGGGTGGTGAGGGCCGCCGGGCTGGTCGGGCCTGCCGGGCTGACGTAGGCGGCCGGGGTCACGCGGGTGGTGGTCAGGTTGCGGGCCTTGCGGGAGGTGGCGACGGTCAGGACGCGGGCCAGGCCCGACTTCCGGTCCCAGGTGAAGCGGACGGGCACCACGTGCGGGGAGCCGTCGGGCCGCAGCGTGGTCAGGGTCGCCACGCTGGGCTCGGCCAGGAAGTCCCGCGCCGCGCGAGGCAGGCGGACGGTGGTGCCGGTCATCGGGAGCCCGCGCCGCCACGGACCGGCGGGACGTTCATCGGAAGGCCGCGGCGTTGCGGGCCGCCCAGTCGGCGAAGGTGCGCGGGGCGCGGCCGAGGAGCCGCTCCACGTCCGGGCTGACCCGCCGCTCCTCCTCGTTCGGCGTCCCGAGGATGGCCAGCGTCCCATCGACGGCCCGCTCGGGCATGAAGCCGAGCATCTGCGCCCGAGCCTCCTCCCTGCTCTGCTCGACGAACCGCACCTCGGCCCCCACCGCCTCACCGATCGCGGCGGCCCGCTCGCGCGGCGAGACGGGCTGCGGCCCGGTCAGCACGTACGTCCGCCCCGCGTGCCCGTCCTCACGGAGCACCAGGGACGCGACCTCCGCGATGTCGGCCGGATCGATGACGGGCAGGGCGACGTCGGCGAACGGCGCGGCGGCCGTGCGGTGCGCGCGGATCGGCTCGGCCCAGGCGAACGCGTTGGAGGCGAACCCGCCAGGACGCAGGATCGTCCACTCCAGCCCCGACTCGCGCACGGCCTCCTCGAAGGCGACCGGATGCCCGTACAGGCCCGGCCTGGTCCCCGCACCCTGCGAGGAGAGCAGCACCACGCGCCGGACCCCGCCCGCCGCAGCCGCTTCGAGCACGGCGCGCGGCTCGTCCCCGGCGACGAGCAGGAACAGCGCGTCGGCACCGTCGAAGGCGGCCTTCAACCCGGCCGGGTCCCCCAGGTCGGCGGCGCTGTGCCGCACACCGTCCGGGAGGGGCCCGGGACGCCGGGAGACGGCGGTGACCTGCTCGCCTGCGGCGGCGAGCAGCCGGACCAGCTGGCTTCCGACGTTCCCGGTGGCACCTGTGACGACGAACATGGAACACTCCTCAGGAGTTAGTTAGTTGACTGACTCAGCGCCATGACCATAGCGGGACGCCGGGCGGCGTGTCTATAGTTAGTCAGGTGACTAACTCAACACGGGTGGGGAAGCGGGAGCGGCTCGCGGGCGCCGCCGTCCGGGTGCTGCACGAGCAGGGCGTCGAGAAGACCACCCTCGCCGACATCGCGCGCGCGGCCGACGTGCCCGTGGGCAACGTCTACTACTACTTCAAGACCAAGGACCAGCTCGTCGAGGCGGCCATCGAGGAGCACGGCCACCACCTCGACACCATGATCGAGACGCTGGAGCGGCTCGGCACGCCGCAGGAGCGGCTCAAGGCGCTGCTGCAGGGGTGGATCGGCGAGAGCGACCTGACCGCCAAGTACGGCTGCCCGACCGGCACGCTAGCCGCCGAGCTCGACAAGCGCGACGACGGCCTCGACCGCGCCATCGCCAAGGTCATGGGGCGGATGGTCGACTGGGTGGAGAGCCAGTTCGCGGCCATGGGGCGGGCGGACGCGCGGGAGCTGGCGGTCGCCCTGTTCGCCGCGTACCAGGGGGCCGCGCTGCTGACCAACACCTTCCGCGACCCCGGCCTGATGCGGACGGAGGGCCATCGGCTGGAACGCTGGATCGACTCGCTCTGATTCGCCGACCGGCCACCCGGGCGGCGCGGTCCCGGCGTGGGGCGGCGGAAAATGTCTCGTGCACGCACAGTCATCGCTCGTACACTGACCATCACTGGCACAGGTGGTTGGGCCCCGGTTCTGGTCGGGAGAGGTGCGGCGATGAGCACGGAGCTGGAAGGGGTCACCGGGGCGCCGGCTCGTGGCGGCCTGGAGTCGGTGACGCGGCACGAGGAGCTGGTGCGGCTGCTGGCGGAGCAGTTCGCGCGGGCGGACGTGTCGTTGCGTGAGCTGCAGGCCCGGGCCGATCGGGCCGGTGGGACGCGGCTGCCCCGGGCCACCTGCGCCGACATGCTGGCGGGGCGGCGGTTTCCGAAGAAGGCAGTGATGGTGGCGTTCCTGCTCGGGTGCCGGGTGCCCGCGGATCGGCTGCCGGCGTGGGAGCGGGCTTGGGAGCGGGTACGGGTGGGGCGGCTGGCGGCCATGGCGGCACGGGCGCAGGCGGAGGCCCAGGCACAGCTCAGCGCACTGGCCACCACCGCACCGCCACTGCGGGGCACACCGGCCGCGACGGTGGAGCACGACGGGGCGGCACCGCAGCGCGAGCCGGACGTGGCGGGCGCGGCGGGCGCGGCGGGCGCGGCGACTCAGGCGGGCGCGGCGGCTGCGGCGGGCGAGATGGCTGCGGCGACGGAGGGCGGGGCGCACACGTACAGGCCGCGAGCCAGAGCGCGGGGCCGGTCGTTGGGGGTCGCGGTGCTCGCGTCGCTGGCCGCCGCCACCCTGGGCCTCCTGGTGGGAACCTGGCTACCGCACCGGCCCACCCCGGAACCCCCCACCCTCACGGACGACGGCCGCGCGTTCGGCCCGGGCGGTTCGAGCCGTTTCACCGTGACGGTGCGCCCCTCCAACACGGGCGTCCGCCTGACCCGCCGCCTGGACGCGGGCATCGGCGAGCAACACGCCACCATCACGGTGAACGGAACAGAAGCAGCCACCTGGCGCCCGCTGCCGATGCGCGCCACGTACCGATGGCAGGACCAGACGGCGGAGTTCCCGCCCTCGCTGACCACCGGCCGCGGCGCGCTGACCGTGGTCAACACGTTCGTCTCGTCCGAGCAGGACTTCAACGAGTTCAGGTACGTCGTCGAGCAACGGATCAACGGCCGCTGGCAGACCAGCGACACCCTGGACGTGGGCCCCCGGCACCTCGGCGACGAGGCCGCGCACGGCTACGCCATCACCGGCCCTCAGACGTTCGCCGACGTGCGGGAGTTCGCCTACCCGCCGCGTCAGTCGTGAGCGATGAGCATGAGTTGCCGCCACAGCAGCACGACGAACACCGCCGAGCCGCCGAAGGCGAACCAGAAGGGCGCGGCGACGCCGAACCGGGTGGCCAGGACGCCGCCGATCAGGGAGCCGACCACCAGCCCGGCGTACACGCAGATGGTGTTGACGCTGCCCACCCGCCCCTGCAGCTCGTGCGGGACGGCGCGCTGGCGGACGGTGGTGGAGGTGGTGCCCCAGATGAACGCGTGCGCGCCGAAGACGAGGAAGATGCCGCCGGCGACCCACGGTGAGTGGGTGAGGGCCAGGCCGAGGTGGGTGAGGGTCTCGATGACGAGGCCGATCCGCATGAGGGCGCCGAGGCTGACCTTGCGGGTGATGGCCCCGTACAGGCCGGTGCCGATCAGTCCGCCGATGCCTCCGATGGTGGTCATCAGGCCGAAGCCGACGGCGCCGAGGCCGAGCTGTTCCTGGGTGTAGAGGACGAGCACCGACCAGGCCGCGCCGAACGTGAAGTTGAAGATCAGGATGGTGAGCGCGAGCGTGCGGACGGCCGCGTGCCGGACGGTCCAGCGGAACCCGGCGAGCAGTTCCCGCACGGTGCCGGGCCGGGGGTCGCCGTCCCGGCGGCCGTGCGGCGGCAGCGTGATGCGGGAGACCAGCACGATGCCCGCCAGCACCAGGAGGAGCTGGCCCGCGAACGGCCAGGTGAAGCCGAGGCCGAACAGTGCGGCGCCGATCGGCGGCCCGGCGAGCTGGTTGAGGGTGATGAACCCGGTGCCCAGGCGGGCGTTGGCGACGGTGAGGTCGTCCCTGGCGACCATCATGGGGGTGAGCGTGGAGGTGGCGTTGTCGGCGAACACCTCGGCGATGGACCGCAGCGTGAGCGCCACGAGCGCGGTCACGACGGTCACGGTGCCGGTCACCATGAGCACGGCCAGGGCCGCCAGCACCACGGCTCGCACGGCGTTGGCGGCGAGCACGATCCTGCGCCGGTCGTGGCGGTCCGACAGGACGCCCGCGTACAGGCTGAACAGCAGCGGCGGCGCCCAGCTCACCAGGGCCGACAGGGAGATCAGCAGCGGGTCGCGGGTCAGCGTCGCGATGAGCAGCGGGCCGGCGGCGGCGGCGATGCCGTCGCCGAGGTTCGTCAGCCAGCTCGACGCCAGCAGCCATCGGAAGCCCGCCCCCAGGCGGGCAGGGAGGACGCGCTCCACCACAGTGATCACGAGCGCACAACCATACGTTTCTGGGTCATTCTCGGCAACGCGTTTTTCGCAAGGGGGTCAACCGATCGGTGGATATCGGGGCGGGCGCGCGCGGAAGATCCTCGATGCATGACAGTCATCGAGATCAGCGACCTGCGTAAGAGCTACCAGGGCAACCAGGCGGTGAACGGCGTCTCCCTCACGGTGGGGCGTGGCGAGATCTTCGGGCTCGCCGGCCCCAACGGCGCGGGGAAGACCTCGGTCGTGGAGTGCGTGTCGGGGCTGCGCCGTCCCGACAGCGGCACCGTGCGGGTGCTGGGCCTGGACCCGCACGGCGGCGACCGGCGCGCGCTGCAGCAGCGCATCGGCGCGCAACTGCAGGAGGCGGCGCTCCCCGACGGGATCAAGGTGGGTGAGGCGCTGCGGATGTACGCCTCCTTCTACGACCACCCCGCCGACCACCGGGCGCTCATGGACGAGTGGGGCCTGACCGAGAGGAGGGGCAGCCGGTTCGGCGGGCTGTCCGGCGGGTGGAAGCAGCGGCTGTTCATCGCGCTGGCGCTGGTGGGCAACCCCGAGGTGGTCCTGCTCGACGAGCTGACCACCGGCCTGGACCCGGACGCCCGCCGTACCACGTGGGGTCTGATCCGCGCGATGCGCGAGCGCGGCGTGACCGTCGTGATGGTCACGCACTTCATGGACGAGGCGGAGGCGCTCTGCGACCGCGTCGCCATCATCGACGGCGGGCGCGTGACCGCCCAGGGCAGCCCCCGCGAGCTGATCGGCCAGGCCGGCGCGGGCTCGCTCGAGGACGCCTACTTCGCACTCACCGGAAGGAACTGACCATGAAGGGCTTCGCCAACGTCGTCGCCGTCGAGCTCAAGCTGGGCCTGCGCGACCCCATGTCCGCGTTCTTCGCGCTGGCCTTCCCGCTGATCATGCTCTGGGTCAAGCTGCGCGGCGGGAACAAGCCGCTGCCGGGCGGGGTGCCGGTCGTGGACGCGACCGTGCCGATGCTGGCCGTCTTCGTCATCGGGCTGGCCACGCTGGTGGTGCTGCCCGCCACGCTGGCCCAGTACCGGGAGCGGGGCGTGCTGCGGCGGCTGCGCGCCACCCCGGCCGCGCCGGCCATGCTGTTCGGCGCGCAGTGGATCGCCCACACGCTGCTGGCGGTGGCCGGCACGGTGCTGATCGTCGCGGTCGGAGCCGCCGGGTTCGGGCTGGCGGCTCCGGCGAGCCTGCCAGGGGTGCTGCTGGGCTGGCTGCTCGGCGCGCTCAGCCTGGGCGCGATCGGCCTGCTGCTGGGCGCGGTGGTGCCGGGCGGGCGGGCGGCGACCGTGGCCGGGCTCGGTTTGTTCTTCCCCATGGTGTTCCTGTCGGGGGCGGTCATCCCGCGCGAGACGATGTCGGGCTCCATGCGGGCGATCGGCGACCTGATGCCGATGGCGCCGGTGGTGCGGGCGGTCCGCGACGGGTGGGAGGGCGTTCCGGCCTCGGGGGCTAGTCTGGGGATCATGGTGGCTGTCACGGTGGTGGCGGGCGGCGTCGCGCTGAAGGCGTACCGGTGGTGACGTTCAAGCGCTGGGACCGGGTCCTGGCGGCGCTGCCGTACCTGCTCGTCCTGCTGCCCGCGCTGTTCTCGCTGCTGCGGGAGTGGCGGGTGGAGGTGCTGGCCCTGACGCTGTTCGCGGTGGCCTGGCACTGGGTGGTCGTGACCGCGCACCCCGGCTGGATCGCCCGCCGCTGGGTGGTGGCCGTGCACTTCGCGGTGCTGCTGGCGACCGTGGCGGCGCTGGTGCGGATCGACACGGTGTTCACGGTGACCGGGGTGGGGGCGTTCCTGCAGTGCTTCGCCCTGCTGCCCGGTCTGTGGGCGTACGCCGGGGTGGCGGTGACGGTCGGCGTGCTCGTCGCCGCCCGCCCGGCCGACGGGCGGACCCCCGTGGAGCTGCTCGCGTCCTTCGTGGTGGGGGTGCTGATCTCCTCGATGGCGGGCCTGGTCTTCCAGACGGTCGCCGAGCAGAACGAGCGGCTCAAGCAGACCACCGCCAGGCTGGCCGCGCTCGCCGAGGAGAACGCGAACCTGCAGTCGCAGCTCCTGACCCAGGCCCGCGAGGCGGGCGTGCTGGGCGAGCGCCAGCGGATGGCCAGGGAGATCCACGACACCATCGCGCAGGGCCTGACGGCGATCCTCACCCAGCTCGAAGCGCTCGGCGACGTGCCGGGCGCCGGTGACCGGCTCGACACCGTGCGCGGCCTGGCCAGGGAGAGCCTGGCCGAGGCGCGCCGCTCGGTGCACGCGCTGCGGCCCGCGCCGCTGGAGGAGAGCCCGGGGTTCGCGGCGGCCCTGTCCGAGGTGGCGGAGCGGTGGTCGCGGGTGTCGGGGGTGCCCGCCGCCGTGTCCGTGACGGGCGACGCCCGGCCGCTGCACGCCGAGGTGGAGAGCACGCTGTTACGGGTGGCGCAGGAGGCGCTGGCCAACGTCGCCAAGCACGCCTCGGCCGGACGGGTGGTCCTGACGCTCTCCTACATGGACGACGTGGTCGCCCTGGACGTGCGTGACGACGGGACGGGCTTCGTCCACGAGCCCGGCGAGCCCGGGGAGTCGAGCGGGTTCGGGCTCATCGGGATGCGGCAGCGCGTCATCCGCCTGGCGGGCAGCTTCGCCGTCGAGACCGCCCCTGGCCAGGGCACCGGGATCTCCGCCACCGTACCCGCCATCCCCGCCGCCGCGAGGTCGTGAGCCATGCCGATTCGCCTGATCATCGTGGACGACCATCCGATGGTGCGCGACGGCCTGCGCGGCATCTTCGCCACCGGCGACTTCGAGGTCGTCGGCGAGGCGGCCGACGGCCGGGAGGCGCTGGCGGTCGCGCTGCGCACCTGCCCCGACGTGGTCCTGCTCGACCTGCGGATGCCGCACATGAGCGGCGTCGAGGTCATCCGCCGCCTGCGCGAGCAGCAGCCGGACGTGCGGGTGCTGGTCGTGACGACGTTCGACGACGACGCCGACGTGCTGCCCGCCATCGAGCAGGGCGCGACCGGCTACCTGCTGAAGGACACGCCGCGTGACGAGCTGCGGCGCGCGGTGCTGGCCGCGGCCAGGGGCGAGACGGTCCTGTCTCCCACGGTGGCCGGGGTGCTGAACCAGAAGGCCCGCGAGGCCCCCGCCCGGGTGCTGAGCCCCAGGGAGGTGGAGGTGCTCGCCCTCATCGCCAGGGGGGCGACCAACCGGGAGATCGCCGTGAGGCTGTTCATCACGGAGGCGACGGTGAAGACGCACCTGCTGCACGTCTTCGCCAAGCTCGGGGTGAAGGACCGGGCGGCGGCGGTGGCCGCGGCGTACGAGAGCGGCCTGCTCAAGCCCGCTTCGCGCGCATGATTACGCTGAGTGACGGGCATAACACTTCTCGTCCCGAAGAGGGGCCATGTGTCGGGAGAAGTGGGGATATCGGCGATGCGGAACGGCGGCACCATACTCATCAGCACGTCCACGGTGGTGCTGCTCGTGATCGCCGGGTGCACCTCGGCTGAGCAGCCCGTCAAGATCCAGAAGCAGGTGGTGCCGCCTCCCGCGCTGGCGATCTCGCCCGCCCACGGCACGAAGAAGGTGCCGCCGGACATCGGCATCGGCGTCAAGGTCACCGACGGCCGGGTCACCGGGCTGACCGTCGTGGACGCCAAGGGCCACGAGATCGCCGGGAACCTGGGCCCGGACGGGACGTGGCGGCCCACCTGGCCGCTGAAGCCGGCCACCGAGTACACGGTGCGGGCGCAGGCCACCGGCGCCGACGGCAGGCAACTGGTCACGGAGCGGGCCGCGTTCACCACGCTGAAGCCGAAGCACGTGCTGGAGACCGGCCTGTCGCCGCTCAACGGCGAGAAGGTCGGCGTCGGGATGCCGATCCAGGTCCTGCTGTCCAAGCCGGTCAGCCGGCTGGAGGACCGGGTCGCGGTCGAGCGGTCGCTGACCGTGCACATGTCCAAGCCGGTGGAGGGGGCGTGGAGCTGGGTGAGCGACCGGGAGGTGCAGTTCCGGCCGCGCGCGTACTGGCCGGCCGGTGAACGGGTCACGGTCGTCGCGCACCTGGCCGGCCTGCGGATCGGGCGGGGCGTGTGGGGCGCCAAGGACCGCAGCGTGACGTTCACCGTCGGGCCCGAGCACGTCACCACGATCCGCAACAAGACCCACCGGGCGATCGTCCGCAAGAACGGCGAGGTCGTCAGGAAGATCCCCGTCAGTCTGGGCAAGCCGGGGTACGAGAGCTGGTCAGGCACCATGATCGCCCAGGAGAAGGCGGAGAACTTCCTCATGGACTCCGCCACCATCGGCATCCCTGGCGAGTACCTGCACCACACCAAGTGGAACGTCCGCATGACCTACAGCGGCATGTTCTTCCACGCCGCCCCCTGGTCCACCGGGGCGCAGGGGCACCGCAACGTCAGCCACGGCTGCGTGAACGCCGGGACCGGTGACGCCCGCTGGTTCTACAACTTCACCCAGCGGGGCGACATCATCAAGGTCACGGGGACGTCGCAGAGGCTCCAGTTCGGCAACGGGCCGACGCCGTGGGCCAAGTCGTGGGAGGAGTGGGTGGCGGGCAGCGCGATCAAGACCGCTACCGACGCCTGACCTTTTTACGCGCTCAGAACGGCGAGCAGGCCTCGGACGCGGGTGCCGTCGGGCAGGTTCCAGGCACCCGCCACGTACCCGGCCACCCCCGGCCCCGCGCCGTCCGAGATGTTCGTGTCTGGGTGCAGGAGGCGGCGCACGCGCAGCACCGTTCCGTCCGGGGCGCGCAGCTCCGTGCCCTCGCGATCGTCGGCGGCGGCGGCGAGCCCCGAGGGGACGGGACCGACGCGGGTGACCTCCCGGTCGGGCGTGTCGCTGACGTTCTGGTCCTGGGCCTGCGCCTCGCCCCCGATCAGCGCCTGCAACTGGCCCACCAGCACCGGGTCATGGCACCCGTCGTACGCCCAGCGCCGCCCCAGCACCCCGTGCTCCATGGTCCCGACGAGCGCGTCCTCCGCCCCGTCGAGCGGCGCGCCCCGGTAGGTCAGCGGCACCAGGTAGCAGGCGGGCTCGGGCCCCGAGGTGTCGGTGACCACCATGAACTCGATGCCGACCGCGCCCTCGGGATCGTCCAGCCGGAAGCCGCCAGCCTTGACGAGCTCCGGCACGCCGCCCCGGTACCACGGGCGGGTGGGCAGCCAGGAGGTGAGCAGCTCCAGCTTGGTCGGCTTGAGGTGGGTGCGGTGGATGACGGCCATGCCCGTGGTGCCTCTTTCGGTCGTACGTCGTGAGCAGCCACATCTTGTCATCCGATCAACAGGTCGGCGAGGTGCACCGAAGCGCCCATCGCCTGGGCGCCGGCGTCGTTGAGGTGCATCCCGTCGCCCGCGTCGAACTCCGGCCTGATGAAGTCGGGCTCGTCCGGCTTCTCGACCGCCTTGGCCACGTCGAACACCGCGTCGAACGCCGCGCCCGTACGGATCCACTCGTTCACCCGCCGCCGTGCCGCCACCCCCTCCGGCGTGCTCACCCCCGGATAGATCGCACCCGCGAACGGCCCGATCGTGGCGGCCAGCACCCTCATGCCCGCCGCCCGCACCCGCCCGCCCAGCTCGGTGAACCCGGCGATCAGGTCCTCGGCCGTCGCGGGCGGCTCCCCCGCCATGCCGGGCAGGCCGAGGTCGTTGATGCCGAAGTGCACGAGGACGTGCGTCGCGCCCGGCACGGACAGCGCGTCCCGCTCCAGGCGGGCCAGGCCGTGCTCGCCGATCTCGTCCACCAGCAGCCGGTTGCCCGCGATGCCCTGGTTGACCACCCAGCCGCGGGGCAGGCGCCTGTTCAGCACGTCCACCGAGCGCCGGTCGGCGCCCATCGTGGTGCCCACGCCCTCGAACCACGAGTCGCCGAACGCGACCCCGATCGCCGTGCCGCGCGGCGCTCGCACGTCCACGCCGGACACGTAGAAGCGGGCGGCGACCTGCTCGGCGCCGGGCAGCGCGGGGGCGCTCACCTGGTTGCCCGGTGCGATGTGGGCCGTTTCCATCGGCTGGTGGGAGAAGGTGGCGGGCTCCGTCTCGTCCGGCAGGTACAGGCTCAGCACCAGGTGGTCGCCCGCGCGCACGGCCAGCTCCACCGGGTCGCCGACGACCTCGCCGCCCGCCGGGATCGTCACCTCGCCCGCCCCGCCGAATCGCACCTCCCGCTCGGTCTCGGGCACGATCGCATCACCGATCCGGACCTCCCGCGCGGTCACGTCACCGATCCGCGCCTTGCGCTCGGTCTCCGGCACGGGCCCGTCGCCGGTCGGGCGCAGCGCCACCCGAGCGGCCCCGATCGTCAGCGGCTCGCGGCCGTGGCGGTTGGTGAGCCGGACGCGCACCTGGTCGCCGCCTCCGGCCAGCACGAGCGCCTGACGTACCGTCTCGTCACGGAAACCGCGCGACTCGGCGAGCTTGATCTGCTCGTACGGGCTGATCACGCCCGAGCGGAAACCCGCCACCCACGCGCGGCCATCACCTGCGTCTGTCATGAGAACCCCCATCGATCCGTGGATGGCGACCAGCCTGGATCACCGGACGCCGCCCGAGCCAGGCCCTCGCCTTGCGTACGCAACGTTTGATCAGGCGGCTGGCTACCATGGTGCGACGTGCGCCACGACACGGGTAAGGATCGGGAGCTCGCCGCGTTCCTGCAGTCCAGGCGGGCGCGGCTGCGTCCGGAGGATGTGGGGCTGGCCGCGTCAGGGGAGCGGCGGCGCGTGCCGGGGCTGCGCCGCGAGGAGCTGGCGGCACTGGCCGGGGTGAGCATCGCGCACTACACGCGGCTGGAGCAGGGCAACGCGCGCAACGTGTCGGCCGCCGTGCTCGACGCGGTCGCCCGCGCGCTGCGCCTCACCGAGGACGAACGCCTCTACCTGCACCGCCGCGCCCACCCCGAGCCCGCCCCGCCGGTGGACACCCCGGTGCTGCGGCTGGGGCTGCGCCAGTTGCTCGCGTCCATGGAGACGGTCCCCGCGCTCATTCTCGACAGCGACACGACGGTCGTCGCCTGGAACCGGCTGGGCGCGGCCCTGTGGGCCGACTTCGCCGCCGTCCCGCGCGAGCGGCGCAGCATCAGTCACCTGCTCTTCCTGGACGCGGACTTCCGCCGGCTGCACGGCGACCATCTGCCCAGGGTGGCGCGGGAGGCGGTCGCGCACCTGCGTACGCTGGCCGCCCGCTACCGAGGGGACGCCGCGCTGGCCGCGCACATCGCGCGGATGCGGGCGGAGAGCCCCGAGTTCGACGGCCTGTGGAACGCCCTGCACGTGCGCGGCGTCACGCACCGCGTCTACCGCCTGGAGCACCCGGAGGTGGGCGCCATCGAGGTGCACGGTGAGCTGCTGCCGCTGCCGGACGATCCGCCGCTGCGGCTCGACCTGTTCACGACGGTTCCGGGCTCCGCCTCCCACGCGGCCCTGCGTCGGCTGGCGGCCGTCAGCACGCGGCAGGCGTCCAATGTTATGTACGCTCGTACACATGAACCCTGACGTGGACAACCGCACGATGCGCGAACGGATGCTCGCCGGCGACCTCTACCTCGCCGACGACCCTGAGCTGGGCGAGCACCTGCTGCGCGCCGCCGACCTGATGGAGGCGTACAACGGGTCGTCGGCCCGCGACCCGCAGCTCCGGCAGCGGCTGCTGGAGGAGCTGCTGGGGGCCGTCGGCGAGGGGACCGTGATCCGGCCGCCGCTGCGGGTCGACTACGGCAGCCACATCCGCATCGGCGCCCGCTCCTTCGCCAACTTCGGGCTCGTCGCCCTGGACGTGGCCTCCATCACCATCGGCGATGACGTGCAGATCGGGTCGAACGTGCAGCTCATGACGCCTACGCATCCGGTGGATCCGGAGCTGCGGCGGGCCAAGTGGGAGGCCGCCAGGCCGATCGTCATCGGGGACAACGTGTGGCTGGGGAGCGGGGCGATCGTGCTGGCCGGGGTCACCATCGGGGAGAACACCGTGGTCGGGGCCGGGGCGGTGGTCACCCGGGATCTGCCGGCGAACGTGGTGGCGGTGGGGAATCCCGCCCGGGTGATTCGTACGATCGAGCCGGGCTCGACAGAGGCGAGATGAACGGGCCTCCGCACGATCGGGGCGATCCGAGCGGGTCTCGGCCCGATCCGAGCGACACAAGCGGGCCTCCGCGCGGACGGGCCGGGCGCGATCCGGGCGCGGCGGACGGGTCTGCGCGCGATTCAGCCGGGCGCGACCGGAGCGAGACGACCGGGCCTGGGCACGATCGGGCCGGGCGCGGCGCGGAGGACACGGGTGGGACAGCCCCACGGCGGGCGCGGCGGCATGATCCTGGGCGGCGGGATCGGCTGATCGACGCCGCCCTCACCGTCATCGCCGAGCGCGGCGTCGCCGGGACGACGCACCGGGAGATCGCCCGCGCCGCCGACGTGCCGCTCGGGTCGATGACGTACCACTTCACGTCGCTGGAGGAGGTGCTGGCCGAGGCGTTCACCCGGCACGCCGACGCGGTGGCGCGCGTCTTCGACGAACGCATGAGCGCCGCCCGCGACCAGGACGAGGCGGCCGAGGCGGTCATCGCCATGGTCTCGGCCGACCTGTTCGGCTCGCAGCACGACCTGGTCCTCTCCGTGGAGCTGTACGTGGCGGCGGCGCGCAACCCCGCCCTGCGCGCCGTCACCCAGGCGTGGATGGCACGGAGCCGCCGCGCGCTGGAGCGTCACTTCGACGCCACCACGGCCAGGGAGCTGGACGCGCTCATCGAGGGCCTCGTCCTGCACAGCGCCCTGTCGACGGACCCGATGACGCCCGAGCAGATCCGCCACGCCATCCTCCGCTTCCTACGTTGACGCGCCCGCCGGACCCCCGAGCCGAGGCGGGCGACGCTCGGAAGCTTCGAGGCATGGGGGGGCGACGCGCGGGACGTTCGGGGCATGGCGGGCGGCGGGCCGGGGAGCAGGAATACTCCGGGAGCAACGAGCATCTCCTCCGAGGCACAAGGTGATCATGGTGGAAGTCAGGGAACACGCCGACGCGCAGGACAAGACCTCGCGCACCCGGCACGACGAGGCGTACGAGGGGCTGCGCTCGCTGCTGCTGTCGGGCGGCATCGAGCCCGGCGCCCGCCTCACCGAGGCCGAGCTGACCAGCAGGTTCAACGTCTCCCGCAGCACCATGCGCTCGGTGCTGGTCCGGCTGACCCAGGAGGGGTACGTCACCAGCGAGGTGAATCGCGGGGTGCGCACGCGCAGCTTCTCCGTGGAGGAGGCGGCGGACATCCTGGAGGCGCGCGAGGTGCTGGAGTCGGCGCTGGCGGGCAAGGCCGCGGAGCGCGCCACCGCGGAGGAGATCGAGGAGTTGCGCCGGACGCTGGAGTTCATGGAGGACTGCGAGGCGCGGGGTGATCAGGCGGCGTACTCGCAGGGGAACCGCAAGTTCCATCAGCAGGTGAAGGCGGCGGCGCATCAGCGGACTCTGGCCAGGGCGTATGACACGCTGCTGTATCCGCTGGTGATGCGGCAGTATCGCAACCTGTCCGCGCACCATCCGCGGGCCGGCTCGTTAGAGGAGCATCAGGCGATCCTCCTGGCCATCGTGACGCGCAACCCCGAGGCGGCGGTGGCCGCGATGCGCCATCACGTCGCGTCCGCCAGGCAGGCGCTGCTCCTGCACCCGCCGTCCGAGCAGCCGCCCGGCTGACGTCCAGGCCGTCCATCGGACGGAGCAGGCCGGACGGCCGAGCGATCCGAGCGGGGCAGGACAGACGAGCGGGCAGCGAGCCTGGCAGGTCAGGCGGGCGGGCGAGCCGAGCAGACAAGCAGGCGGGCGGGGTGGGCAGGGCAGGTTGGACGAGTGGGTGGGCGGGCCGGGCGGGCTCGCGGGGCAGGCGGGCGCGGGGCAGGCGGGCGCGCGGGGCGGATGGGTGGGGCGGCGCGGGGTGGGGAAGCCGTCAGGAGGTGGGGTTCTTGTTCGCCCGCCACTCCGGCGCCAGCACCGACCACACCTCGACGTCGTACCGCTCCCCCCGATGCAGGTACCCACCCCGCAGCACCCCGTCCTTGCTCATCCCGAGCCTCCGCGCGACCGCGATGCTGGCCGAGTTGGCCGCCGCGACGCGCCACTCCACCCGGTGGATGCCCCGCTCCTCAACGGCCCAGTCGATGATGACGCGCGCGGCCCGGGTGACGAGCCCCTTGCCGGCCGCGGCGGGTTCCAGCCAGCACCCAGCTTCCGCGATGCCCATGGCGAGGTCCATGGTGCGGAAGAGGACGCCTCCGACGAGGGTGCCGTCCGTCCAGATGCCGTAGATGCGGGCCGTGTCGGCGGCGGCCTTGTCCGCGTACGCCTGCAAGAAAGCCCTGCTCGAAGCCGGGTCCACGACGGCGTCCGGCAACCCGATGAAGCGTCCGATGAACTCCCGCCCGCGCTCCATGTGGGCGAGGAGCTCCTCGGCGCGCCACGGTTCCAGCGGTCGCAGAAAGGCGTCGTCTCCGAGGGAAGTCGCGAACATATGACAGCTCCATGATCACAGCGAAGGGAAGGCGACACAACGTACCAAAACCCCACCGCACGCGGGGCCCATGAAACTTTCACGCTCAAATCTTGCAATCGGTTGTTGCAGGAAAGGCGGCACGACCAGCCACGACTCCCTTGCCGGTTTGCAGTTTTACCTGCACTTATTGACGTTTCCGGCAGGTAACGTCACTGTGACTGCAACCGGTTGGCGTCCATGTGCACACCCCCCTGCGGAATGGATGAAAACGTGCCCAAGAACCAAACCCTGTCGCAGAGGCTGGCGGTCGTGGCGACCGCCGGTCTGCTCACCACCGGCGCTCTGATCGCCGTGTTCAACCTGCCGGCCTCGGCGGCCCCGTCCAGCGGCTCGTACACCCTGGTGAACGCGGGAAGCGGGCTGTGCGCGTCCGTACCGAACCAGAGCACCGGCGACGGCGTGCAGCTCGTGCAGAGCGCGTGCACCGACGGCGCCGGGCAGGTCTTCACGCTCACCGCCTCCGGGAGCAGCTACACGATCAAGGCCGAGCACAGCGGCAAGTGCGCGGGCGTGCGCGACGCCTCCACGAGCGCGGGCAAGGCCGTCCAGCAGGAGTCCTGCACCGGGGCGGCGTCGCAGACGTGGCAGCTCACCGCGTCCGGGTCGGCGTACCGGGTGGTGAACGGCAACGGCGGCAAGTGCCTCAACGTCAAGGACAACTCGACGGCGGCGGGCGCCGTCCTGCAGCAGAACTCCTGCGACTCGGCGGCCACCAAGCAGTGGACGCTGCGGCCCGCCGGGAGCGGGCCGACGACGAGCCCGACGCCCACCGTGACGCCCACCGTGACGCCCACTGTCACGCCGACCGTGACGCCGCCGCCGTCCAGCGGCACCCTGTACGTCGCCCCGGGCGGCACGGACGGCGCGGCCGGGACGCAGGCGGACCCGACCACCCTCACCTCCGCCATCACCCGCATCGCCGCCGGCGGCACGATCTACCTGCGCGGCGGCACCTACAACCACGCGCAGACGGTCACCATCGCGCCCGGCAACAACGGCACCTCCAGCGCCCGCAAGAAGCTGTCGGCCTACCCGGGCGAGACGCCGGTGCTGAACTTCTCGGCCCAGAGCGAGGACCCGGCCAACCGCGGCCTGGCCGTGAACGGCTCGTACTGGCACGTCTACGGCGTGGTCGTCGAGCGGGCCGGCGACAACGGCATCTTCGTCGGCGGCAGCGGCAACATCCTGGAGCGCACCGTGACGCGCTACAACCGCGACACCGGCCTGCAGCTCTCCCGCATCGCCTCCGACACCCCGAACTCGCAGTGGCCCGCCGACAACCTGATCCTCAGCGCGCTGTCGCACGACAACGCCGACTCCGACGGTGAGGACGCCGACGGCTTCGCCGCCAAGCTCACGGTCGGCTCAGGCAACGTCTTCCGCTACGCCGTGGCCCGCAACAACATCGACGACGGCTGGGACCTCTACACCAAGACCGACACCGGCCCCATCGGCCCGGTGACCATCGAGGACTCCCTGTCGTACGACAACGGCACGCTCAGCGACGGCAGCCAGGCCGGCAACGGCGACCGCAACGGCTACAAGCTCGGCGGCGAGGACATCGGCGTCAACCACGTCATCCGCCGCAACATCGCCTACAACAACGGCAAGCACGGCTTCACCTACAACCGCAATCTGGGCACGATGTCGATCGCGGACAACGTCAGCATCGACAACGCCGAGCGCAACTTCTCCTTCGACGGGGGGACGTCGGTGTTCAGGGGCAACACGTCGTGCCGCAGCGGCAGCGGCACCAACGACAAGATCGTCGGTAACTCCGACAGCTCCAACCAGTTCTGGACCGGGTCGAACGGGTCCCGCTGCTCGTCCTACTCGGGCGCGCTGCGGTGGTCGTTCGCCTCGGACGGCCGGCTCGTCGTGACCTTCGGCGGCTGAACGGCCGGGGCCGTGGGGCAGGGTCCGCCCCACGGCCCCGCTCCGGGTCAGGACAGGACGGGGAAGTTGGCGCGCAGGACGCCGCGCGGGTCGCGGGCCCGCTTGATGTCCCGCAGCCGCGCCAGGTCCCCCTCGCTGAAGGCCGCCGCCGCACGGTCGCCGCGCCCCAGCATCGTGTACGGCTTGCGCCCGCTGACCAGCGCCCCCAGCTCCCCGGCGAAGCGCTCCTGCCGCTCCCCCACGGCCGCGGACAGCTCGGGGTTGAGCGCCAGGCCGAGCAGGTAGAGCAGGTACGGCTCGGTCATGGGCCCGCTCGGCCCCGCGTCAGGGCGGGCGGCGGCCAGCGCCCCGCCCACGTGCCTGACCTGCACGGCCAGCACCGGCTCCAGCGGGGTGTCCAGCAGCACCTCGGCCGCCGTGTCGTCGAGCCCGGTGAGCAGCTCGGCGCGGGAAC
Source organism: Nonomuraea monospora (assembly GCF_039531895.1). NCBI lineage: Bacteria > Bacillati > Actinomycetota > Actinomycetes > Streptosporangiales > Streptosporangiaceae > Nonomuraea > Nonomuraea monospora. The sequence continues at coordinate 14,372 of NZ_BAAAQX010000035.1, read as the reverse complement.
GGCCGGGCGCCGGGTCGGTCGGCTCGTCGGTGATGCTGCCGAGGCTCGCCACCGGCACCGGGCCCCGCTTGTCGGCGATCACGTCGTCGATCTTGTCCAGGCGGGCGAGCAGCGCCCGGCCGTCGCCTTCCTCGCCGAGGAACGCGACGTCCACGGCCACCATGGGCGGCGCCTGCGGGAACTGGAACCTGTTGAACCACACCGACAGCTCGTCCGGCGCCTCGGCGGTGATCTCCCTGAAGGCCTCGAACACCTCGCGGGTGCGGTGCCCCGGCCAGATGACGCGGCCCCCGTACAGGTCGGGCGCCGGGTGCAGGTCGAACTCGATCGCGGTGACCAGCGCGAAGTCGCCGCCGCCGCCGCGCAGCGCCCAGAACAGGTCGGGGTCGGAGCCGGCGGTGACCGTGGCGGGCTCCCCGTCGGCCAGCACCACGTCGAACGAGCGCACGCTGTCGGCCGCGAAGCCGTACCGGCGGCTGAACCAGCTCAGACCGCCGCCCAGCGTGTAGCCGGTCACGCTCACGACGGGGCTGCTGCCCGCGAGGCCGGTCAGGCCGAGCGGGCCCGTCTCGGCCAGCACCTCGCCCCACTTGACGCCCGCGCCCACCTTGGCCACCCGCTCGTCGGGGCGCACCTGGACGCCGCCGAGCCGCCCGGTGCGCAGCAGGATCACGCCGTCGGTGTCGCCGGTGGCGCCGTGGCCGCTCGGCTGGGCGGTCACCGTCAGGCCGGTCCTTGCCGCGTACCGGACCAGGGCCGTCACGTCGGCGGCGTCCGCTGCCTCCACGACGGCGGCCACCGGCTGGTGCACGGACAGGTTCCAGGGCTTGGCCGCCTGCTCGAAGGTGTCGTCGCCGGGGAGCAGCACCTGGCCTCGTACGGCGGAGCGCAGTTCCGTGTTCGTCATGTTGTCCTCAGTCCCCCATGTCATGGTCGGTCCCGGGTTGTCCGGGGCACGGATATGACGGATCCCGTGGGAAGAGTGTGACGGCATCGGCCGACATTTCCTGATGCGCGAGGTGGCCGCATCCCCGCCCTGCCGCTCCCGCCTCGTCCGGACGCGCCCCGGCTTTGCCGCTCCCGCCTCGGATGCGGCATCCTTCGCCGGATGGAACGCAACCTGATCAGCCACCTCGCCCACGCCGACCACCCCATCGCCGCCCCGATCAGCGAGGACAACCTGGAACGCCTGCTCGTCCGGGCGAGGCCGCCCGCGCGGGCCCGCATCCTCGACCTGGGCTGCGGCGAGGCGGCGTGGCTGGTCAGAGCGCTGTCCCTCTACCCGGACGCGACAGCCGACGGCGTGGACCTCACCGACTCCGGCTTCGCCAGGGCCAAGGAGGAGGCCGAACGCCGCGGGGTGGCCGACCGGCTCCGCCTGCACCGCGCCTCCGCCGCGGACTTCACCGCCGGCGAGCCGTACGACCTGGTGCTGTGCGTCGGCGCCACGCACGCTTTCGGCGGCCTCGCGCCGACCCTGGACGCCGTCCGCGCTCACCTGCGGCCCTCCTCCGGGCTCGCCCTGGTCGGCGAGGGCTTCTGGGAGCGCCCGCCCTCCCCCGGCCTGCTCGTCCGGCTCGGCGCCGAGCCCGACGAGTACGCCGACCTGGCCGGGACGGTGGCGCGGGCGGAGAACGCCGGGTACGCCACCGTCTACGGGCACGCGAGCACGTTGGAGGAGTGGGACGAGTACGAGTGGTCGTGGACCGGCTCGCTGACCCGCTGGGCGCTCGACCACCCTGGCGAGGAGGGGGAGAGCGCGCTGTCCGCCGCCCGTGAGCATCGTGAGCTGTGGCTCGACGGTTATCGGGGGGTTCTGGGCTTCGTCACGCTGCTGCTGCGCCGAGTCTGAGGCGAGCAGAGCCGCAGGGGTGGGTGGAAAAGCCTTTGCCGGGGTGGAGGCGCGGCTGGAAGGATCAGGTGCCTGTGAGCGTGAACTCCGAGGTCCCGACCGGTCCCGTGCCCGTCCCCGACGCGATCGCCGCGCTGGCGCGCGACGCCGACGCCATCACCTGCGTCTGGCGCAACGACCTGGGCGGCCTGACGTTCCGCCTGGACGACCCGGGTGGCGGCACGCGTTACGCGAAGTGGGTGGCGACGGGCACCCCGGAGATCGACCTGGCCGGTGAGGCGGAGCGGCTGGCGTGGGCGAGCCGGTGGGTGAGCGTGCCGCCCGTGCTCGAACACGGCAAGGACGCCGGCGGCGAATGGCTGGTGACGGCGGCCGTGCCCGGGACGTCGGCGATGGACGCGCGGTGGGTGGCCGAGCCGGCCGTAGCGGCGACGGCGATCGGGCGGGGGCTGCGGCTGCTGCACGACGCCCTGCCCGTGGAGGGCTGCCCGTTCGACTGGGGGGTGGCGCGGCGGCTGCGCCGCGCCGACGAGCGCATCGCCGACGGCGAGGGGCCTGCCGGGTGGGCGCCCGAGCATCGGCATCTACTTCTGGACGAGGCCAGAGCCCGGATCGGTGACCCGCCGCCCATCGATCGGCTGGTCGTCTGCCACGGCGACGCGTCCGTCCCGAACACGTTGCTGCACGACGACGGCGCGTTCGCCGCGCACGTCGATCTCGGCTCGCTCGGCCTCGCGGACAGGTGGGCGGATCTGGCGGTGGCCGCCTGGAGCACCGTGTACGACTACGGCCCCGGCTACGACGGCCACGTCTACGAGGGTTACGGGATCGAGCCGGACGAGGAGCGCATCGCCTACTACCGGCTGTTGTGGGATCTGGCGTGAGCGCCCGTCAGGGGTCCGACGGGGTGATGTTGAAGTTGTCGCGGAAGACGTTGGCCGGGTCGTAGCGGCGCTTGAGCGCCCGCAGCCGCCGCAGCGTCGGCTCCGGGTAGGCCTCCTGGACGCGTTCGGGGCGCAGGTCGGTCTCGAAGTTGATGTACTGGCCGGAGAAGTGGTGCAGCATGCCGTCCCACAGCTCGTCGAGGGCGCGGCGGGCCGGGCCGAACGCCACGAGCGAGAAGTTGGCCGACCGGCCCGCGTAGGCGGTCGCGTCCGGGGCGACGTCGGAGGCGGCGCCGCCCGCGGAACGCACCTGGAAGAAGTACGTGCGCCCGCTCGCGACGAGCCGCGCCGCCGCGGCGGCCAGCTCGGGGGTGAGGTGGTCGGCGAGCGCCGCCCTGGTGACCGGCTCGCCCTGCGCGTCGTGCGCGCCGTGCGGGGCATGCATGATCGCCTCGTACGGCAGCACCTGGATCGAGTGGTCCAGCAGCGGAGCGGCGGCGGCGATCGGCTGCAGCCGGTTGATGATCGTCTCGGCGTCGCCGGAGTGCACGACCGCCATGATCTGCGCGATCAGCGGCTGCCCGGGGCGGGCCTGGCCGATGATGAGCGAGCTGGTGAGGTCGCGCGGGGCCGCCTCCATCGCGGCGCCCCAGCGTTGCAGGAAGCCCGCCGTGTCGGTGGCGTCCACGACGAGCTGGGCGAACCCGACGTCCCCGCCCTCGTGCGCCTCGAACTCGAACGCGGTCACGACGCCGAAGTTCGCGCCCGCTCCGCGCACGGCCCAGAACAGGTCGGCGTTCTCCTGGTCGTCCGCGTGCACCTGGCTGCCGTCGGCCAGCACCAGGTCCACGGCGCGCAGGTGGTCGATGGTCAGGCCGTGCTCGCGGACGAACCAGCCGATGCCGCCCGCGGTGGCCAGCCCGCCGACGCCCACGCCGCCGTAGTCGCCGGAGGTGAGCGCCCAGCCGTGCGGGGCCAGCGCGGCGGCGACCTCGCCCCAGCGCGCGCCCGGGCCGACGCGGATGCGGCGGGTGGCCTTGTCGGTCACCTCGATAGTGTTGAGGCGGGACACGTCGATGACGATGCCGCCGTTGCTGGTCGAGCGGCCGCTGATGCCGTGCCCGCCGCTGCGGATGGAGAGCTTCACTGGTTGGGTACGTGCGTAGCGCACGGCCTGGCTCACCTCGTCCGGTGTGCCGGGGCGCAGGACCAGGCCCGGGGAACCGCCGCGGAGGTAGGTGGAGCGGACGCGGGCATAGGCGGCGTCTCCCGGTTCGACGGCCGACTGGGTGAGGGCTGGGGGGATGGCGTCGTAGTCGATGCCGTCGCGGCGGTGGCGGCGGGCGAAGACGCTGCGGGTGGTGGGGGGCTGTTCGGTGGTGGTGGCGGCGCGGAGGGCGGGGGCCACCTCGGTGGCGAAGCGGCGCAGGGTGTCCTCGTCGTCGGTGGCGAGGAGGAGGGTGGTGAGGGCGCCGTCGTTGATCAAGCGCAGGAGGTCGGCCACCCATCGGTCGGGCGGGCCGACAAGGAACGCTTCGGGGGCGGGTTGGAAGCGGCCGGTGACGATCGCGAGGCGGCGCAGTTCGCGCGGGTCGCGTCCCGCCGCCACGGCCTCCTGGTCGAGCAGAGCGCCGCCGGCCGCCGCCAGGTCAGCCAGGGCGCCCGCCCCCGCCAGGCCGATCCGACCGCTGACCGCCGTGTCGTGCCGGCCGTCGGCCACCGCAGGATCGACGCCGGGCGCGGTGAGCAGCCAGCCGTCGGCCTTGGCCGCGGTGAGCCGCAGAGCGTCCGGATCGGGGCCCGCCGCGAGCCAGAGCGGGATGTCGTGCGCGGGCGCGGGCCCTCGTTCGGCGCCGGACACGCGGTGGTGCCGCCCGTCGAAGTGCAGAGGGGCACGCACGTTCGCCGCCCAGATGCCGCGAATGACGTCAATCGCCTCACCCAGCGCGCTGACATGGTCCGCCTCGCCCAGCGTGCCGACGTCAATCGCCTCTGCCAGCGCGCCCGACCCATCCAGAGCCAGCTCGACCCGCCCACCCGACAGCAGATCAAGGCTGGCCGCCGCACGAGCGAGCACCGCCGGATTGCCCATCTCAGCGACAGGCCCGGCCAACAGCCGGATACGACTGGTACGAGCCGCCACCCAGCTCAGCAACGTCCACACATCCAGCTCGGCGGCCTCGTCCCGAATGGACACCACGTCGTACCCGAGCTCCTCACTCAGCAGAGCCCGACCCACCACGTCCCCGCCCGCACCGAGCAGCACTCCGTAATTCACGCTGACCGCTCCCGGGCCACGAGCTCCCGCACGCCCGGCGCGACCTGCTCGCCGAACGTCCGGATGGCGGCCGCGTCGTCGGCCATCAGGATGTATCCGGAGAAGCCGTACTCCAGGGTCAGCACCGCGAGCTGCTCGGCCCACTGCTCGGGCGGCCCCGACAGCAGCCGGTCGCTGGGCGCGCCGAAGCGTCCGGTGAGGTTGAGCAGGCGGCGGACGGCGGCGGGCGCGCGCCCGGCCTCGGTGGCGGCGTCGTCGATGACGGCGTTGGCCTCGGCGAGCTGGTCGAGGCTCTGCATGTACGGCAGCGACGGCAGCCAGCCGTCGGCCTTGCCGCCGGTCAGCCGGAGCATCCTGGGCTTGTAGGCGCCCAGCCAGATCCCGATGTCGTGCGCCGGGGCCGGGCCGCGCTTGGCGCCGTCCACCTGGTAGTAGGTGCCGTTCAGGTGGAAGCGTTCGCGGTTGCCCGCGTCCCAGACGCCGCGGATGACGTCGATGGCCTCGCTGAGCGCGTCCACGGCTTGGCCGGGGGTCAGCCGCCGGCCGCCCATGGCTTCGATGGCGTCCCAGAAGCCGCCTGCTCCGAGGCCCAGCTCGAACCGGCCGCCGCTGAGCAGGTCGAGGCTGGCGGCGGCTCTGGCGAGCACGGCCGGCGGGCGGAGCGGGAGGTTGATGACGTTGCCGGACAGGTGGACGCGTTCGGTCCGCGCGGCGACGTACGACAGCAGCGTCCAGGTGTCGAGGAAGGCGGCCTGGTAGGGATGGTCCTGGAAGGTGACCAGGTCGAGCCCGGCGGCCTCCGACTCCTGCGCCAGCGCGACGACCTCGTGCGGCGTGGCGTTGGCCGGCGTGATGAACGACCCGAACGTCAGGTCGTGCCCGTAGTCAGGCATGGCTGTGTTCCTCCTCCGCCCGAACGCGGCAGATGTGTTGTGGAGCAGACTATCTCTGCTCCAGACGAGTTGCACAACAGCAAATTGCGCATGGTCATTCCACGCGTGTGCAAGGAAAACGGCTCAGCGGCCGTCCGAGAGCAGCTCCTCCGCCACCGTGCACGGGTCGGCGGCGGCGTCCACGTCGCGCACGTCGCAGGCCACCCGCCACAGGAGCTTTCTGAACGTGTCGCGCTCGGCCGGGTCGAGCGCGCCGAGCAGGCCGTCCTCGGCCTCGCGCACGCGCCGCTCCAGCTCCTCGAACGTGCTCTCGCCGCCCGCCGTCGCCACGATCCTGCGCTGCCGCCGATCGGCCGGGTTGAGCCGCCGCTCGACCAACCCCGCCTGGACCAGGTCGTCAAGGAGGTACGTCAGCACGGTGCGGTCGATGCCCAGGTGGGCGGCCAGGGCGAGCTGCGTCGGATGCTCGCCGCCGACCACAGCGGCGAGCGTCTGGTAGCCGCGCGGGCCGTGGGGCAGGTCGCCGATCACCGTGACGACCGTGCTGTGGTAGGCGCGCAGCAGCACGCCGAGCGTCCAGCCGAGGTTGTCGCCGCCGGGGGCGTCTCCTGGCCGGTCGGTGCTCATGGCCGCATCCTATCCAGGCGTCCTGGCGGGGTCATAACGGTGTGGACGCGCTGACCTGGCGCAGGAAGGCGAGGCCGTCGAACTCGTCCGCCAGGATCGTGTCCCTGAAGGCGGACCTGGATCGCACCCGGCGCGCCATCCCGCCGAAGCCGCGCACCTGGTTGGTGGCCGCCAGCCAGGTGGCCACGTCCTCCGGGTGGTCGCCGCCGCGCAGGTCCACCACGTAGTCGCCGGGGTGGGCGGCGGCCAGCCTGGCCGCCACGTCGCCCGGCGCGCCGGCCGGCGGGACACGGAAGCGGGATGGCCGGACGCGCGGGAGGGACGGCGGGACGCGGAAGAGGGCCGGGGGCTTGCGGACCAGCCTGCCGAAGCGCCGCCGGTGGGCGCGGAACTCGCCGTGGCCGAACAGCACCGCGATCGCGTAGTACGCCTCACCGAACTCCCCGGCCAGATGCGCCCCCATCGGGCGGACGCCGCGGGCGCTCCTCGCGACGTGGCTGTTGTGCGCCCACACGACCACCTTGTCCTCGGGCCCGGTCACGAGCCTGGCGACGTTCTCGGCCAGGTAGCGGTCGCGGGCGGCGGCGAGGGTGCGCTCCGGATCGGTGTGGACGCGCGGCCTGCTCGCCACGTCGGCGAACTGCCGGACGATCCTGGCGTGCTCGCGGGCCTCGTCCGGCCCGTACGCGGCCACGTGCTCCTCCAGGCGGCGCGCGTCCGCCTCGGCCTGGCGGTCCAGCGGCTGCGTGAAGCCGTGACGGCCGAGGTCGCCGAGCGGGTCGAGCAGGGGCGTGGCGGGCTCACCTAGGCAGGCGCGCAGGGCCTCGAGTGCGGGCTGCGGGTGTTGCGGGTCTATCCCGACGAAGCGGACGGGGCGGGCGGCGGTGCAGTTGTGGTCGCGCAGCCGTTCGAGGACGGTCAGCATCTCCGCGGTGTGCAGCGTCCAGAAGCGCAGCCCGGCCAGGGCGTCGCGGGGGTCGCCCGGCCCGCCGGCGGTGTAGGCGTCCACGGCTCGCGCGGCGGCGGCGCTGGCCTCGATGGCGAGCGTGGTGAAGCCGAGCTCCTTGATGCACAGCTCTGTCAGGCGCCAGCGGAGCAGGAAGAACTCGGCGCTGCCGTGCGTGGCCTCGCCCAGGCCGACCAGGCGGGCGTCCTGGAGGGCGGCCCTGAGCGGGGCGAGGTCCGTCAGGCCGGAGCCGGGTGCGAGGCCCGCCAGCGGCACGGCCCGCCCGGCCAGCCAGGCCGTCACGTCGTCCGGCACGTCCACCCCCACACTCAAGCACCTCCCGGCCGGGTCTGCGCCAGCCTGACCGACTCCCCGGACGGGCCGCCCCCCGAACGGGCCGACTCCCCGGACGAACCAGGTTCCCGGACGAGCCGACTCGCGGGACGAGCCGGGTTTCCTAAGGGACCGACTCCCCGGACGGACCAGGCCCTCGGACAGACCCGGCTCCCGGACAGACCGGACAGACCGGGCTGCCGGGCGGGCCGGGTTTCCCGGGCGACGGTTACGGCTCGGCCGGTAGTCGCAGCGCGATGACGGCGATGTCGTCCTGCCCGCTGGTCGGCAGCCCGCTGAGCAGATTGTCGCAGAACGCGTCGATCGGCTCGTCCGCCAGCGACCCCGCGAGCCGGCGCAGCCGCTCCAGCCCCCGGTCCAGATGCTCGCCCGACCGCTCGACGAGACCGTCCGTGTACAGCAGTAACGTGCTGCGCGGCGGCAACGGCATCACCTCCGACGAGCACGGCTGCTCGTGCCGGAAGCCCAGCAGGGGGCTGGCGGCGCCGTCCAGGAAGTAGCTCTCCCCCTCGGCGGTGACCAGGAGCGGCGGCGGGTGCCCGGCGACGGCGTAGTGGAGCCGGTGGCCGCCCTCGACCCGTTCCACGCGGGCGAGCGCGGCGGTGGCCGTCACGTCGTCCGACAGAGACTCCATCGCGAGGTTGAGCCGGGTGAGGATCTCGCCGGGCGGTTCGCAGCGGTCCATGGCCAGGGCGCGCAGCATGTTGCGGAGCTGGCTCATGGCGACCGCGGCGCCGAGGTCGTGGCCCGCGACGTCGCCGATGGCGACCACGGTGACGCCGTCGGGCAGGACGAAGGAGTCGTACCAGTCGCCGCCCACCTCCGCCGCCGACGGGCTCGCCTGGTAGCGGGCCGTGATCTCCAGGTCGGGCAGGGTGGGCGGCTCGGCGAGCAGGCTGTGCTGCAGGGCCAGGGCCACCTGCTGCGCGCGCTGGAAGCGGATGGCGTTGCTCAGCGCGTCGTGCGCGTGGTCGAAGATCTCGTCGAGCAGCTCGATGTCGTCCCAGCCGATCGGCGCCCGATCTCCGCAGGTCACGGCGCTGACGACGGCCGGGACGGCCCCGTCCACCACGACAGGGAGCGTGAGCAGGCTGTTGGCCTCGCTGGCCGTCAGCCACGACTGGAAGTCGGCGGGCGCGAGGTTGGGCGGCGGCGCGCCCTTCGGGAAGATCTTCAGCAGCGGGCGGCGCTGCTGGACCGCTCTGACCAGCGTGTTGTCGGCGGGCAGGTGCTCCTCGCTGTAGGCGGGCAGCCGGCTCAGGCCGCTGCGGGCGGAGGTGGCCAGGCGTTCGACCACGAACGGCACGCCGCCCTGCCTGATGCTGGTCAGGTCGGTGACGAGGTGCACGCCGCAGCCGTCGGCCAGCTCGGGGACGATCACGTCGGCCAGCGCGCCGAGCATCTCGGGCAGGCTCGTCAGGTCGGCCGTGGCGGCGGTCGCGCGGTCCAGCACCTGCTGGCGGCGCCGGTCGCGCCACTGCTGCTCGATGTCGGTGCAGGTGCCCACCCACTCGACGATCCTGCCGTTCTCGCGGATCGGCACGGCCTGCGCCCGGAAGTGCCGGTAGCAGCCGTCGGCGGTGCGCAGCCGGTAGACCTGCTCCCAGATGTCCGCGCCGCCGTGGACCGCCTGCCACCAGGCCCGCATCGTCGGCTCGCGGTCGTCCGGATGCAGCATCTGCTGCCAGCCCTGGCCCTGGAACTCCTCCCACGACTGGCCGGTCACCCGCTGCCAGCTCGGGCTCGGCTCGATGGCCTCGCCCTCGGCGCCCGCCACCCAGATGATCTCCGCGCTGACGCGCATCAGGCTCTCGTAGCGCCGCAGGATGCGGCTGCGTTCGTCGGCGATCGCGCGGAACTCCTGCGTGGCGTTGATCTGCTCGGTGACCTCCGTCGTCACCACGAGCACGCCGTGCGTGCCGTCCTCCAGCGACACGCGCGACAGGCTGGAGGTGAAGAAGCGCTCCTCCCCCTCGCCTGCCATGCTCGCCGGAGCGGCGTTGAGCACGACCGGCTCGCCCGTCTCGTAGACCTGGTCGAACAGGTTTCCGTATCGTTTCTGCACGTATTCGGCAAAGGCCTTCTCCAGCGGGAGCCCCATGGGTCTCTCGCCGAACTGTGCCCGGTACATGGCGTTGGTGTAGAGCAGGCGGTGCTCGGGGCCGCTGGTGACAGCCACCCCCACCGGCGCAGGATCGAGCACCTCGAACGCCAGGCCGCAGCGCGAGCCGTCCCCGGCCCCTTCCATCGTGACCTCCCCCCGATGGTCACCTCTCGCTCTGATACCCCTGAACGGCGGGTGAGAACGCATCGGGCCTGGAAGGGGGGCCGCGGCGGGCTCCGTGGTGGGCCCGCCGCGGCCTCCGTACGGGTGCGTGCGTACGGTGCCGTCAGGCGCAGGACAGGCGCAGCGGCCCGGCCACCATGGCCTGGTCGCCCGTCGCGTTGCCCCTGCCGGTGTCGGTGATCCGGACCATCACCAGCCCACTGGTGATCGTGACGGGAGCCGGGCCCGGAGCCCAGGTGCCCTGGCGCATGCGCTGGTCGAGGGTGAACTCCGCGACCGTGCGGGCGTCCTGGTCGAAGCCGTCGGTGACGGTGTACCAGACCCGCTGGCCCGCGAAGCGGGTCTTCGGCACGTACACCTTCACCTGGCACTGGTGGCGCCCGTCCAGCCCGGTCGTGAAACGCCACTGGAAGCTGTTGCTGCGCGGGACGGCCTGGCCCGGGTCGTACGTCAGCGCAGAGAACAGGAAGCCGTCGCCGCAGCCCGCGCCCGTCCAGCCGGGGGCGCTGGCGTCCTTCCAGCCGTCCCTGCCGGGCACGCCCTCGATGCGCACGCTGCGGCGGGCGTCGCGCGGGCAGCCGGGGCCCGCGACCGCCACGAAGGCCGGGCGGGCGGCGCCCGTCGCCGTGGTCCGCGGCGACGGGGCGGCCGGCCGCAGCGAGGTGGTGGTGAAGGCGTCCTGGCGGCCCGCGACGGAGACGGCCATGGGGACCTGGTTCTGGTAGATCACCAGCGCCGCGGGCACCGCGATCTGCGCGAGCACCCCGAGGATCACCCACGTCTTGATGGAGGTGCGCCGCCGCTCGGCCACGGGCGGCTCAGGGGGCGGCCCCATGCGCGGGAACTCCACCGTCTCGTAGACGCGGTCGCTGTGGCGTACCCGCAGCATGGCGTCCACCACGTGCCACTTCCTGGTCCACTCGTTGCGGTCGCCGCCGCACGCGGCCACGTACGCGAGCGTGACGGCCAGGCTCGGCAGCTCCTCCCCCGACACCGCCGCCGCCAGGCCGGCCGCCGGAACTCCCGTCCTGCGTCTCATCGCGCGGCGGCTCGGATCGCCCGCCGCCGCCCGCAGGTCGCGCAGCCCGCGGGCGAACTCCTTCAGCGGGTCGGGCGCCGCCGGACGCGCGTGCCGTCCCCGAGATCGGCGCGGTAACTCACGAAGCCTTTCCTTGCTCGTCATCGTGCCCCCCAGCGATCGTGTCGGTCCGTGGTGAGGTCATGGACAGGAGAGCCGGACCGGGCCGGCGGCCATGGCCTGGTTGCCCGTGGTGTTGCCGCGGCCCGTGTCGGTGATCTGCACGATCACCAGGCCGCTGGTGACGACCAGGGGAACCGGCGCCGGCACCCACTGGCCCTGGCGCATGCCCTGGTCGAGGGTGAACTCCCCGACCGTTCGCGCCTCCTCGTCGAAGCCGTCGCTGACCGTGTACCAGACGCGCTGCCCGGCCAGCTCCGACTTCGGGACGTACACCGTCAGCGTGCAGTCGTGCGAGCCGCGCAGGCCCGTGGTGAAACGCCACTGGAAGGAGTTGCGCGGGTTCTCGCCGCTCTTCGGCTTCAGCTCGGAGAACAGGAAGCTGTCGCCGCAGCCCGCCCCGGTCCAGCCGGACGCGGCGGCGTCCTTCCAGCCGTCCCTGCCGGGCATGCCGTCGATGCGCACGCTGCGCGTCGTGTCGCGCGGGCAGCTCGGCCCGGCGACCGCGGTGAAGGCCGGGCGGATGTCCCTGGCCTCCGTCTTGCCGTCGTCCTTGCCGTCGTCCGTGGTCGAGATGGCGCGGAACAGCAGGTCGTCGCGGAGAGCCCCGGCCGTGGCCAGCCCCGTCACGCCGATCGCGACGAGGAGCGCGGACAGTTTGACGACGCCGCGGTTCAGCCGCACCCGCCGCGGGCGGCGCGCGGGTGACGGGTGCGCGGACGCCTCGCCGTCGTGCGGCTTGTTGTCCAGTTCCTCCCGCAGGTCGTTCCACTTCCTGGCCCACGCGTCCTGGTCGCCGCCGCACGCCCCCACGTACGCCTTCGTGACCGCCAGACTCGGCAGCCGGTCCCCCGACGCGGCCGCGGACAGTGCCGACGACGAATATCCCGCCTTACGCTCCATGGCCCGGTAACTCGGATTGCCCGCCGCCATCCGCAGGTCGCGTAGTCCCTGCGCGAACTCCTGGAGCGGGCCGGGCGGGACCGGCCGTTCCCGTCTTCCCCGGGTGGTGGTGTCGTGCTGGATCATCGTGCCCCCTGGACGATTTGAAGCTCTCGGCCTCCTATTCGCGGACGCACGCCTCGCGGACTGATCCTTTCCGTTCCGGAATTGACACTGACCAGACAGAGCCCGTCCGAAAAGAGACGACTGCGGGGCGGCCCCTGGCTGGGGGCCGCCCCGCACGACGATCCGGAGCCTCCGGCTATCGCCGGCGAACCTTGCCGATCACGTCCACGACCGGCTCGTTACAGGTGTTGACGTAGCGGACGACCACGGTGTACTTGACGCCCCTCTTCAGGAAGTCCGTCGAGTACCTGACGCGGTCCTCCAGCACCGTGTTCTTCGCGACCTGCGGCTGCGGCCTGAGGACCTCGGCGCCCCGCTTCGAGACGAACACGTAGTTGACCGTGCTGAACCTCTTCAGCTTGTTGCCCGACGGGGCCAGGAACGAGTTCCGGCCGAGGACCAGCGTGCGGCCCAGGTTGTCGCCGCCGATGAAGTTCGTCGGCGCGAAGCGGCCCCTGCGGACCGTCGTGCCGAACAGGCGGACGTTGCCGGGCACCCGGCAGAACTGCCGCTGCAGCTCCGGACGGAAGAAGCGGTCCGGCTCCTTGAACGAGCCGAAACCCCTGCGCCTGTCGCCGGGCTGCCGCTTGACGATCCAGTCCACGAGGCTGATCCCGGCCTCGCGCAGCACCTTCTCGACCGACTCTGGAACCCGCTTGCTCGACGTGGTCGTGGTGGGGCCCTGCAGGGTCAGGTCCTCCGACGGGACGGCGCCCGTCTCGGCCGGAACCTGGGGCAGGGTGTTGGGCTGGGTCTGGGAGGTGTTGTTGTTCTTGTCGCGCTTGAGCAGCTTGTTCAGCGCCTCCTGGCCGAGCTGCTTGCCCAGGTCCTTGCCGAGGTCCTTCAGGAAGTCACCGAACCCGCCGGAGCTGCTGGAGCCGCTGCTCCCGCTGCCGGGCTGAGGCGCGGTCAGACCGAAGTCGAACGAGCTGCCGCCGGACGAGCCGCCGAAACCGAACGGGTCGTCCACTTGCGCGTGCGCCGCTCCCGCGGTGAGGCCGCTACCGGCCAGCACACCGCCGACCGCCAGGCCGGCCACCGCAAGACGAAGCTTCGAAGGTGCTTTCACCTTGGTTTCCTCTCTCATGGTGACGCGATCGGCGGAGAGCGGCGTGCTCCCCCGGGTGCCGAAACGCGTCGGAATGTTTCCAGCGACTTCCTGATTACGGGGCTGGGCGATGACCATCCAGGTGAGGACGTTGTCCAGCGCCGCAAACCGATGTCCAGGCGGGGGGTGGGGCGTCGCGGCTGGTCTTGGGGTTGGCCTGGGTTGGGGGGTGGCTTTGGGGGTGGCTTGTCCACTTGGGGTGGGGTTGGGGTGCGGACGCCGGGGGCCTTCTCGGTGGTTGCGCCGGCGCGGGGGTGTGGGGTTTGGGGAGCGGCGGGCGGTTTGCTGTGGTGGGCGTCGTTGCGGGGGCGGCCTCACGCGGTGCCGACCCTCGCGCCCGTGGCCGTTTCGGGGCTGGGCTGGGCTGGGCTCGGCGCAGGGTGGGGACGCTCGACACAAGGCGGCACTCGGCACGGCTCGCCAGCGCTCGGCACAGCGCGAGGCGAGGCACGGCGGGGCGCGGGGGTGGCGAGGGGCGGGGAGGCGGGGCACGGGAGGCGGGACGGCGCGGGGTGGGGGCGCGGGGGGCGCGGCGAGGCACGGCAAGGCGGCGGGGGCACTCGGCTCGCGGGAGGCGGGAGCGGTCGCGAGGCGGGAGCGGTCGCGAGGCGGGAGCGGTCGCGAGGCGCGCATGGCGCGAGGCACGACGGCGCGGCGCAGCGCGGCGGCCCGAGGCGAGGGCGCGGGGCGGGCGCGCGGGGCGGGCGCGCGGGGCGGCAGGGCTCGACGGGCGGGGTTGCGCGGCGTGGCGGGACAGGGGCGGCGTTCCGCTCGCGGGAGGCGGTGGCGGTCGCGAGGCGCGCATGGCGCGAGGCACGACGGCGGCATGCCTCGAGGCGCGGGGCGGGACGGCGGGGGGCGGGGCGGGGGATGGACG
>NZ_BAAAQX010000034.1:0-141572 GCF_039531895.1 Nonomuraea monospora | reverse complement strand
AACACGCCCTGTTCGAACGCATCCGCCACCACGCCGACGGCCGCACCGTCCTGCTCATCACCCACCGCCTGGCCAGCGTCCGCTACGCCGACCGCATCTACGTCCTCGACCACGGCAAGGTCACCGAGCAGGGCGACCACGCCACCCTGATGGCCCTCGACGGCCTCTACGCCGACCTCTACACCCTCCAGGCCACCGCCTATCGCTGAGACCAGTTGAGTAGGGGGATACTCATGCCCTGCGGCGGCCGCCCTCCTAGCGTCACCAGGCATGAAGACCTGGACGGCCGCCCTCGCCCTCATGTCCTGCCTCGCGGTGACCGGCTGCGGCAGCGGCGCCCTCAACGGCCCCGCCTCCTCCTCTTCCGGCGGCTCCTCTTCCGGCGGCTCCTCCTCCGGTGTTGACGGCGAGGTGGCCACGGGCGGCGACGGCGAGGTGCCGGCCGGCGGCGACGGCGAAGTGGCGGGTGGCGGCGACGGCGAAGTGGTGGCCGGCGGCGGCGGCGACCCGACCCGCCCCTCCACGGGGCCCACCCGCAAGACCCAGTACGAGTTCACACTGCCGGTCGGCGAGACCTCGGTGGACGTGAACGAAGGGGAGGTCTACGCGGCGTTGTCGGAGGGCCGGTGCGACGACGCCCAGGCCCTGCTCGACCTGACCCAGGGAAACTTCCGGACCGAGCAGACCGTGCCGCTGTTCCAGGCCGGCGTTCACCTGTGCCGAGGTGACAGGGCGGCGGCCAAGGCCGCGTACGCGCGGGCGGTCTACGCGAACGAGGAGAACGTCTGGTTCATCTGCGCGTTGGATCGGGCGGTGGGGAGCGTGGTCCGCGGACGGCCCACGTCGACGCTCGGCACGTGCCCGCCGGTCATCCCACGCACCTCCACGCCAGAGCCCGAGTCTTCGCCTGAGACGTCAGCGGAGTCATCACCTGAGTCGTCACCGGAGTCGTCACCGGAGTCGTCAGGGGAGTCCTCGCCCGAGTCGTCGCCCGATTCCACGCCTGAGGCCTCTTCTGAATCTTCGCCGGATCCTGAGTCGTCGTCTGACACGGAGTCTTCGTCCAGATCGGAGTCTTCGCCTGATTCCGGGTCCTCGCCTGATTCCGGGTCGTCGTCGGAGTCCGGTGAGAGCTCGGAGTCCACGTCTGACACGGGGGCTGGGCAGGACTCCGACTCCTCTTCGGACTCCGACTCCGGATGAGCGACGAGCCGACCGTGGAAATCGCGGGAAGGCCAGCCCCTCCGAGGCCCCCTGCGGACGATGGTCGTGCGCCGCCGCTCACCGCCAACGGCCAACGTGAGCTGCCAGGGCAAGCCGCCGACCGCCCAACGCCCGCCGACCGCCCGACGGCCACCGCGTCCCTTGCGGACGCCCAGCCTGCAACGGACGCCCAGCCTGCAACGGACGGCCAGCCCGCAACAGCCGCTGACCGCCCCACCGCCGCCACGCCCCTGACGGTCGCTGAGCATCCGAGGGCGAGGTCGCTGCCCGAGCGTGACCCGTTGGCTGCCATGGCGGGCGAGGAGGACCCGTCGGCGGGCGAGGAGGCCGAGGGCGATGGCTTGGCCGGACACCCGTTGCTGCGCTGGGCCATCGGCTTGCTGGCCAATGTGACCGTACTGACCGCCCTGCTCGTCTACTTCGGCTGGCAGCGCAGCGAGATCCAGGCCCTGGAGCTGGGCCTCGACGACAGCGTCCTGGGCATGTCGCCCACGGACTACGTGCTGCGAAGCGTCCGCCAGGCCCTGACCCTGCTGCTGCTCATCGCCATCGGCGGGTTGGCATGGCTGCAACTCGACCACTTCCTCGCTCCCCGCGTGCGCAACCTCGGCACCGCGGGCCGGGAAGGCAGCACCGCCGGCCAGGAAGACGAAGTGGCGGGCCAGGAGGGCGGTCCGGCTGAGAAGGCAGGAGTTGCAGACTGCCGAGCCGGAAGCACAGGCGGCCAGACCAAGAGCACAGACCGGCTCGTCCGGTACTCGTTGCGCTTCATGTCCTGGGCATGGCTGGTGCTACCCGTCACCTTCTGGGCCCTGGGCTTCGTCGGCCCCCTGCTAGAGACAGCGTTCCTGATCTTCCCCTTCAGCATCGGCGTAGGCGCCCTGCTCACCCTGTACGGCACCCACCTCCGCTCCACCATCCCCGGCCAAACCCCGCACACCAACATGCCCCTGCGCTACGCCTTCACCGCGCTCATCGTGTGCGTATCGCTCTTCTACGGAGCAGGCAACTACGCCACCGTCCTGGGCGTCTCCCTGGCCGAGAACCTCCAGGTGGACAACCTGGCGATGGTACGCGTCTACAGCACCCAACGCCTGAACCTGGCGGCAGGCAAGGAGACGACCCTCCCCGGCTCCACTGGCAAGGACGACTACCGCTACCGCTACACGGGCCTGCGCCTGCTCCTGCACACCAGCAAGGGCTACTTCCTGGTCGCCCAGGACTGGCGACCTCAGCAAGGGGTCGTGATCATCCTTCAGGAGTCGTCCACGGTACGGCTGGAACTGGGCGGCTGAACGAGTCACCCGCGAAGTGCAGGACCAGGGAGGTGGGCGGTGGTGGCGTTCGCGGGCAAGGTGGGGCCGTAGGGGAGCGGCGTCCAGTCGTGCAGGAAGGAAGCCTTGCCGGGTTTCGAGCAGGCAGACGACCCTCAGGCGTGCCTCGGTGACGCGGCGGTGTTGCCGGTCGTCGATCAGCCCCAGCCGTCTGGCGTGCTCGTAGTCGTCCTCGTCCTTCCACACCTAGCGGGACAAGTCGGGCTCGGCGACCACCGGGCCAGCTCCCACGCACCCGAGGCGAGCTCGCGGATCGGGTGTTTCCGGTCGGCGGCGTCGCCGTTCGTGATGGTGTCGATCAGTGTGGTGGAGAGCAGGCCGCGCAGGCTGGGCCATCCGGCTACGACCAGGTAGTCGTCGGTGTCCTGGAGGACGCGGTACGGGACCGCCGTCCAGACCTCGCCCTGGCGGACGTGACGGCGCACCGCCGTGGTGCCCGGGGTGAAGCGTGGGGGAGGGTTCATGGTCAGGCGACGCTGACGTCCAGGAATATGGGTTTCTTGGCGGACAGGAGCGGGGCGCCGTGTTCGTCGGTCATCTTCCAGAAGATCTTGCAGCGGCCCGGGGAGTCGGCGGCGCGGACGCGTACGGTGATGTCGACCGACTCGCCCGGCAGGACCGGGCCGATCGCGACGTGCTTGGGCGCCTTGCACGGGGTGTCGTTCATGCGGGTGAGGTAGCGGTCCTGCCAGGGGAGGTTGCCCGAGTTGCGGATGCGCCAGGTCTTGTCGAAGGACGTGCCCGGCCGCACGACGGTGCCGTCAGGGTAGGTGACGTCCTTCTCGAAGATCGAGTCGTCGAACGGGGTGGTCGGCGGGGTCGGGCGGAGGGACGGGGCGCCTTCCGCGTCGTCCACGACGTGGGGGAGGACCCAGCCGATCAGGATGGCGCCCGCGCCGACCACGCCGCAGATCGCAGCCAGGATGGCGTGCCGCCTGCCCGATCGGGGCCGCTTGCCGGTGGGTGGTGGGTCGTCGGAGGGAGGGGGGTTGTCCGGTGTGGGTGGCTCGTCGGTGGTCGTGTGGCGGGTGTCGTACGCAGGGTGGGAGGCTTCCTTCCAGTACGTTCGCCACTCGCGTCTGACCTCGTGCTCGTCTCTGCCCAGCCGATCGACGGCCAGTACGCGGACGAACTCCCAGGTCGTCTCCCAGCTCGGCATCGTCGTGCCACGGGCTGCGGCGGCGAGGGAGGACTTGGAAGCGGCGGCTCCGAGACGGGAGGCCATATCGGCGAAGGACGGATCGCCCGCCTGCTCCTTCAGCTCCCACAGGCGGTGGGCGAAGAGCGCGACGGGGCCGGAGCCCGGGTCGGGCCGGACGGGGCGGCGGCCACGCCGCGCCCCCGTGCCCTCGTCCTGCGATCCGGGCGACTGCGCCATCCCACCTCTGCTTCGGTCGGCCGCCACGCGGCTCCCTGCCGCACGGCACCAAGACCAATGGAGGTTACCAAAGCTGACTGGGGTGTGGACCGTGAGTCACCAGGACCGGTATGGCGCGCTCGGCCGTGCGGCTCGGTGGGAGAACTTGGCCCAGGTCAAGTTGCCGGAGGAGGGCCCAGGTGGAGGGGCGGGAGGAGGGCCAGGTGGAGGGGCGGGAGGAGGGCCAGGCGGTGGGGCCAGGCGGTGGGGCCAGGCGGTGGGGCCAGGCGGTGGGGCCAGGCGGTGGGGCCAGGCGGTGGGGCCAGGCGGTGGGGCAGGTGAACGGGGGAGGGGGAGGTCGGATGGCTTGGGCCGGGCTGGAGGGAGGTCTGGGGTGAGATGCGCCATGGCGTCCGGGGCCCGTTCGTTCGGCGGGGAGCGAGCGGACGGGCCCCGGCGCGTTCACTCGGCCCTGATGTCGTCGATGAGCACCTCGCCTCCGGTGTTCAGGAACACCCACACCGCCCGGATGTCACTCCGATCGAGCGTCACCCCCACCGGACAGCTGATCTGATCGAACCGCTCGGTGACAGTCCTGCTGGAGTGCGGGTTGGTCCACGTCCACAGCCCGCCCTGGCACCAGGTGAACGACTCTCCGACCTGGACGGCGATCTCCCCGACGGTGCCGACGTCCCCCGCCTTGAGGTCGAACTTGAGCATCGTCCTGCCGGACAGGTCCACCGGCGCGGCCAGCGTCCTCCCGAACCAGTTGCCGGCGACCGGGGTGGACACCGCGAGGCCGTTCGCGCCCTGGGTGTGGAAGAGGGGTGATGGTGCGACGGTGCCGCCGTCGCCCGGGTTGGCGATGGTGAAGCCGTCGGTGCCGGATTCGAAGGAGAAGAGGGTTTGCGACTCGGGCAGCGTTGGGCTGTCGTCCGGGACGTCGCCGCAGGTCAGTATGGGGGTTGCCCAGTCGGCGTGGGTGCCGGGTGTCGGGGAGTCCGCCACCAGGCGCAGCCAGGCGGCGCCGGTCAGGTCGGCGGTGAGGGGCTTCGGGGCCTCGCCCGCGGCGACGGGGCCGCTGGTCGCGGCGGCGGTGTCGTCGGCGTACACGGTGAACGTGGCAGGGCCGCCCTGCGCCTCGTCGTCCACGCCCACGTCGGTGACCAGGCGCGAGCATCGGCCGCCGAGGTAGTAGCGCAGTTCGCTGCCGGTCGTGGTGCCCAGGCCGCGCTGGTGGACGTGGCCGGCGATGGTGATGAGGTTGCCGTCGTTCTCCAGTGCGCCGCCGTTGCTCTGGTCGGTTTCCACGGGGCCGGTGGCGTTGGCGGAGGTGACGGGGGAGATCGTGCTCAGGTGCCGGCGTCCGTCCTCGGGGGCGGTCACGACCGTGGCGATGATCTGGCTGGAGGTGGTGGCGGGGCGGTGGCGGGGGCCCCATCTGTAGGAGGCGGTGATGTCGATCGGGTAGTGGCCGGCGGGGGTGCCTGCCGGGACGTCGAGCCGCCAGGTCGTCCGCAGGGTGGCGTCCGTGGCGAGCCGGGCGCGTTCGGGAGAGGGGGTGGGGGTGGCGGTCCAGCCTTCCGGTACGTTCGCCGCGACCGACACGTCGCGGATGGCGCCGACGCCGCGGTTGGTCACGGTGGTCGTCAGCGTGCCGCCGCCGGTGGGACCCGGGACGACGGTGCCCAGTTCGGCGCCGACCGCGACCGCGGGCGCCACGCCGGCGGGGTCGCGCAGCGGACGTACGCGGTACACGACGGTCCCGTGAGCGGGCACGCCCGCCGAGATGGTGGACTTCACCTGCGTCTCGGCCCCGCTCCAAACGTCCGTCAGCCGGTACGCGCCCGCAGGCCGCAACCCGGTCAGGCCCGTCGCGACGCTCACGGTGGCCAGCGTGTCGGTGGAGTTGTACAGGGCGATGGCCCGGTCGCCGTTCGCGAGGGGCTTGTCGAGCACCATGAGCCCGTTGCCGTCCGAGACGACCGCGCCCTGCACGCCGAGCCGGTCCTGGTCGATGGCGATGAGCGCCCGGTTGCCGAGGATGGACAGCGTCTCGGCGGAGGCCGCGCGCAGGTCGGTGCCGATGATCAGCGGGGCGGCCATCATGGCCCACATGCTCAGGTGGGTGCGGTACTCGGTGGCCGTCATCCCGCCGTTCCCGATCTCCATCATGTCGGGGTCGTTCCAGTGGCCAGGCCCTGCGTACGGGGCCAGCGGCGCGTTCTGCCGGATGATCGAGCGGAGGCTGGCCCAGTTGTCGCTGATGTCACCCGTCGTACGCCACAGGTGGCCGACGCCTTTCGCCCACGTCCACGGCTGGGAGGTGCCCCACTCGCAGATGGAGTACACGATCACCCGGCCGGTCTTGTCGAGCGCCTGGCGCATGGCGGTGTAGCGCCGGATGTAGTCCTCCTGCGACCCGTCCGACTGGTTGTTGCAGTTGTCGTACTTGAGGTAGTCGACGCCCCAGTCCGCCCAGGTCTGGGCGTCGAGTTCCTCGTGTCCGAGGCTGCCGGGGTATCCGGCGCAGGTCTTGGTGCCCGCGTCGCCGTAGATGCCGAGCTTGAGGCCTTTGTCGTGGACGTAGTCCGCCACGCCCGCGATGCCGCCGGGGAACTTCGCCGGGTCCGGCACCAGCCGCCCGTCCGGGCCGCGTTCCCGCAGCGACCAGCAGTCGTCGATGTTGACGTACTGGTAGCCGGCGTCCTTGAGGCCGCTGGAGACCAGGACGTCGGCCGTCTCCTTGATCAGTCGCTCGCTGACGTCGCAGCCGAACGCGTTCCAGTTGTTGAAGCCCATGGGCGGGGTGGCCGCCGGCGCGGGAGGCGCCGCCTGGGCGGCGGCGGGGAGGGCGAGGAACGACCAGACGAGCGCCAGGGATGAGACGAGGGCCGCGACGGGCCGTCCCCGATTCCGCATCATGCGCCTCCAGAGGTGACATGCGGTCAGCGACTGTGGACGCTATAGACGCGTGTGACGGCCGTCAATATGCGGATTAACTGGTTCATCGACGCCTTGCGGCGTTGTCGAACTGTTTCGATTCGTGCGAGCTGGGCGGATCGCCGTGGGTTACGGCACCGTACGCTATGAATCGGTTAAGCGGCGACCCGCCCAGCCCGCTCAGACGACCATGCCCGCGGGGCCGGTCAGCAGCGTGACGCCCTTCCCCGCGAAGTTCGCCAGGTCGGCGACCGCCGCCTTGCCCTCCTCACTGGCAGCCGCCGCCTCGAACGCTTGCTGGTCGTCGAAGGTCAGCACCGCGACGAGGTGGTAGGGAGCCTGCTCGCCGCCGGTGGCGGCGGGCCGCATGGTCGAGTACGAACGCACGCCCGGCATGCGGGCCGCGAGCGGGGCGTGCGTCTCGTCGTAGTGCTTGTCGAACGCCGCGGCGTTCTCCGGCTGGTTGTAGAGCACGATGAGCTGGAAAGCCACTGTCGCCTCCGGGGCGGACGGGGATGTGCCCTTTGATGAAACCCCCGCCACGGCCTCGGCGATAGGGGCGGCGGCCCGGCCTTTGCCGTTCTACGGTGAACGGAGGAGACGGCCGAGTAGGGGGCGCGCATGGATCCGATCGTTCTGGCGGCAGGGACGGCTCTGGTGGCCGCCATGGCCACCGACGCCTGGCAGGCGGCCCGCGACGGCGCGGTGAACCTGTGGCGGCGGGCCAAGCCTGGCGAGGTCCAGGCCGTTGGGGCGGAGCTGGAGAGCGTACGCGGGCAGGTGCTGGAAGCGCGGGCCGACGGCGACGAGGACACCGAGCGGGCACTGGCCGGGTCCTGGCAGATCAGGCTGGCGGCGCTGCTGCGCGCGGACCCGGCGATGGCCGTGGAGATCCAGCGGGTGCTGGACGAGGTGCTGCGGCCCGCGCTGGCCACCGACGAGCAGGGGCGGGCCGGGTCCGTCGTGATGGAGGCCAAGGCGAGCGGTCAGGCCCGGATCTACCAGGCGGGGCGGGACCAGCACATCAACGAGCGCTGAGGTCGCCCCGGTCCAGCGTGAGCGGCTCGTCGTTCTCCTGCGACGCGAACGGCCCCTCCAGCTCTTCGAACCCGACGATCTCGTCCGCCGGCGGCGGTGTGATCTTCCAACGTGAGGTGAGGTCGTAGTCCCCGGCTCCCGAACTGCCCAACTCGATCGTGCCTGTGGTCCTCGTCGGCGGGAGGTCCTTGACCTTGGAGGTCTTGTCGCGGGTGGTCTCCGAGACCCGGACGCCGCGTCCCTCGGCGAACTGCTTGCGCAGGCTCTTGATCGGGTCGGGCGAGGCGTGGGCCTGGCCGGCGCCGGTGAGCACGCCGGTCGCCAAGGCTGTGGAGAGGAGCGCGGCCCGTGAGGCGCTTGTGCATGAGGGGTCCTCCGCTGTCGAGGGGACGCCGGAGCCTTCTGACCGTACGCGATCACGGACGGATCTCAGCCGGACGGGGAGCCGTGCTTGGCGGCGAGGCTTCAGTCGGACGGGGAGCCGTGTTTGGCGGCGAGGCGGAGGACGGCGGGGCGCATCAGGGCGGACGGCGGGTCCACGAGGCCCACCACGCGGGCGAACGCGATCGCGCACGACGGGTCCCGGGTGGCGGCGCGCTGGACGCGGGCCACGTACCGGCCGATCATCCGCGACAGCAGCGGCGGCTCGCCAGGCACCCCGGGGAAGGCCAGGTCGGCCTGGAGCGCGAGCTGCCAGACGGGGTCGGTGGCGCGCATCGCGGCGCGGAAGTAGCGGCGTTCGAGGTCGTCGCGGCCCTGGGCGAGCGTGTCGCGCAACGCGATGGCCTGGAGGGCGGCGGCGCTCATGCCCTGCCCGTACAGGGGATCGACGCTGCACGTCGCGTCGCCGACGGCGATCAGGCCGCGCGGTGGCCTGCGCAGCCGGTCGAAGCGGCGGCGGACCGCCTTCGGGAAGCGGGCGGGGAGGATCTCGTCCGGTAATCGGGCCGCGCGCAGGGCCGGGAGCACGTCCGGCATGGACGGCGGCACGATCGTGGCGACGTAGTCGAGGAACGCGGCCGGGTCGGTGGGCGGGTGGTCGCCGCACATGCCGCCCGCGCTGAGGATCCAGCGCTCGCCCTCGACCCGGAACAGGGCCATGCCGCGCGGGTTGGCCGGGGTGCAGCCGATGAGCACCAGGAAGTCGCCGCCCAGGGCGTCCTGCGGGAGGGTCAGGTAGCAGGTGCCGTAGCCGACGTTCACCTCGACCTCCTCCACCGGAGGGCGTTCGAGGCCCGCCTCGGTCAGCCAGGTCGCGGCTCTGCCTGCGCGGCCCATGGCGTCCACCAGGAGGTCGGCGGGCAGCGTGCGCTCCTCGCCTTGACGGCCGATCCGCGCGCCGGTGACGACGGCGTTGACGCGGGTGGTGGGGCCGGTGCGTCCGCTGGACTGGGCGGTGGTGCCGCTGGTGGAGGTGCCGGGAGGTGTAGTGGCGGTGGGGCTGGTGGCGGGGCCGGTGCGCCCGAAGGACTGGGCGCTGGTGCCGCTGGCGGAGGTGCCGGGGGGTGTAGTGGTGGCGGGGTCGGCAGGCGTGGCGGTGGTGGGGCTGGCGGCGGGACGGGTGGGGAGGGTGGTGGTGGGGTCTGTGACCGTGGGGTGGTGGGTGGTGGAGGTCGGGCTGCCGGTCCGGTCGGCGGTGAAGAGCGGGCCGATGGCGTCCCAGCCGTCGAGCAGTTCCACCGCGGGAAGCGCGAGCAGCCGCCGCCGTACGTGGTCCTCCAGGAACGGGCGGGTCAGCGCGAGGCCGCGGTCCGGCATCTCGGCGCGGCACATGCGCTGCCCGCCGAGCACCATGCGCGCTTCCTCAAGCGGCCGGTACGGCACCGCCCCCGCCGCCACCAGTTCCCCGGTCAGCCCGGGGAACAGCTCCTCGATGATCTGCTGTCCGCGAGGCAGCAGCGCGTGCGCGTGCCTGCCCTGCGGTACGCCCCGCCGGGGCCCCTCGGTGAGCCGGTCGCGCTCGACGATCGTGACCCGCTCGTACCGGTCGGCCAGCACCCGTGCGGTCAGTAGCCCCGCGAGTCCGGCTCCGAACACCACCGCGTGCTCCATCCGGACAAGATCTCTCATACAACCCGTGTCTGCCAAGACCCGATGATCTATTCTCGGCGATATGTCCGAGACTGAGCTTCCGGGAGTCGACTCGAAGACCCCGAACGCCGCGAGGATCTACAACTACTTCCTCGGCGGCAAGGACAACTTCGCCGCGGACCGGGACGCCGCCGAGGCGGTGCTGGCGATGGCGCCCGAGGTGCGCGCCGCGGCCATGGAGAACCGTGAGTTCCTGGTTCGCGCGGTCCGGTACCTGGTGGGGGAGGCGGGCGTCCGGCAGTTCGTCGACGTCGGCGCGGGGATCCCCGCCGAGCGGCCCGTTCACGAGGTGGCGCAGCGGATCGACCCGGACGCCAAGGTCGCGTACGTGGACAACGACTCCGTGGTGCTCGTGCACTCGCGGGCGCTGCTCGGCGGACGTCGGGGCACGCTCGTCGTGCCGGGGGACGCCCGGGAGCCGGAGGCGATTCTGGACTCTCCAGAGCTGGCCCTGCTGATCGATCTGGATCAGCCGGTCGCGGTGATTCTCATCGCGATCCTGCACTTCGTGCCTGATTCCGATGATCCGGCCGGGCTGGTGCGGAGGTTGCTCGATCGGTTGCCGTCGGGTAGCCACGTGGTGATCACCCATCTGTCGGACGGTGGGGTGCCGGATGATCCGCGCATCGCGCAGACGCGGGCGTTGTACAACGGTGGGCTGTACTTCCGGTCGCGCAAGGAGATCGAGGGGCTCTTCGAGGGGCTCGACATGGTGGAGCCAGGGCTGGTCGGGGTGGGGCAGTGGCGTCGTACGGCTGGGGACGACACGTCGTGGTGGCTCGGCGGGGTGGCCCGCAAGCCGTGATCGGTGGGTCGCGCTCTCAGCCCGAGCCGGCCCGGCTGTGGGCCTCGCTCTCAGCCGAGCCAGCCGGGCACGACCATTCAGCCGAGCCGGCCGGGCACGACCGCTCAGCCGAGCCGGCCGGGCACGACCATTCAGCCGAGCCAGCCCGGCACGACCAGGATGGCCCACGCGGCCAGCGGCCCCACCAGGACGATCACGCCGCCGTAGGTCAGCAGCTTGCGGTAGAAGACGTCCCGCTCCATCCCCCGCACGTTGGCCACCAGCAGCGCCCCCGTCGTCGAGAACGGGCTGACGTCCACGATCGCCGACGACACCGACAGCGCCGCGATCATCGCGATCGGCCCCAGGCTGCCCTGCGCCAGCAGCGGCACGGCCAGCGGCACCAGCGCGCCCAGGATCCCGACGGTCGAGGCGAACGCCGACACGACGCCGCCGACGTAGCAGATGAGCAGCGCCACCAGCAGCGGGATGCCGATCGCGGCCACGGCTGAGCCGACGTAGTCGACGGTGCCGATCTCTTGCAGGACGCCCACGTACGTGACGACGCCGCAGATCAGCAGCACGGTCGGCCAGGCCACCTTCTCCACGGCGCCCTTGTTGGACTTGGGGGAGGTGAGCATGAGGATGACGGCGACGGTGACGGCGGTCAGGCCGACGTCCAGCTTGAACGCCAGGACGGCCAGGCAGAGGCCGAGGATGCCGGCCAGGGTCAGGGCCTGGTGCGGGGTGAGCCGGAGACCCGCCGCGGTGGTGGAGGCCGTGGCGGGGGCGGTCTCTGTGGTGACCACGCCACCGCCCTCAGCACCGGACCCGCCGCCGGACCCGCCGCCGGACCCGCCGCCGGACGCGCCGCCGGACGCGCCGGAGGTGCGGGCTGCGGCGGGGGCGCCGGATGCGGCAGGCACGGTGCTGGACCCGCCGGTTGCGGTGGGCGTGCTGGAGGCGCCGGACGCTGCGGGCGGGGCGGTGGGCGTGCCGGACGTGGCGGGCGCGGTGCCGGGTGTGCCGGACGTGGTGGGCGTGGTGTCACCGGCCGTCGCGTGGGCGTCGCGCCCCATGAGCCGCCGCCCGCCGAACACGAAGAACACGATCAACGCCGCAGCAGCGTTGAACGCGAAACTGGACAAGAACAACACCAGACTGCTGCTGGGCAACCCAGCCTCCGCCGTGACCCCGTTGACGATGCCCCCCAGCACACTGATCGGCGAGAACGCCCCCGCCTGAGTCCCGTGCGCCACCATCAGCCCGATCAACATCGGATGGATCCGATAGTCGGCCGCGAACCCGAACGCGATCGGCGCCAGGATCGCCGCCACCGCGGGCGCGGGCGCCCCCACCGCCGTGAGCAGTGCCGAGATGACGAACACGACCACCGGGATGGCGGCCAGCCGCCCCCGTACGAGGTGCACGGCGGCCCGGACGAGCCAGTCCACGGTCCCGTTGTTGGTGGCGATGGCGAACAGCAGCGTCACCCCGACGAGGATCACGAACAGGCTGCCGGGGAAGGCGTCCAGGATGGTGTCGGTCTCCATGCCGGCGGCGAGCGTGCCGACGAGGAAGGCGCCGACGAGGGCCAGCGCGCCGAGGTTGATGGGGAAGATCGTGGCCACGACGAACATGGCGATGAGGGCGAGGATGGACAGGAGCTCTGCGGACACTGCGTTCTCCGATCTCCCCCGATGCTTTTATGGCAGGCCGGCCGCCCAGGCGATGAGTTCGACCGGATGGCGGGCGGCGCGTCCGGCGCCGTGTGCGATCTGCTGGCGGCAGGAGACCCCCGTGGCCGCGAGCAGGGTGTCGGGTGCGGATGCGGCGATCGCCGGGAAGAGCCGGAGGGCGCCGATCTTCATGGACAGGTCGTAGTGTTCGGCTTCGAAGCCGAACGATCCGGCCATGCCGCAGCAGCCGGCGTCGAGCTCCGTCACCTCCGCTCCGGGGATCCTGGTCAGCAGGGAGAGCGTGGCGGCGGTGCCGGTGACGGCCTTCTCGTGGCAGTGGCCGTGCAGCAGGATCCGGCGTCCGCGCAGGGCGTCGCCGAGCGGGAGCGAGCCGTCGTCGATGGCTTCGGCGAGGAGTTCGGGGACGAGCCGGGCGCGGGCCGCCACGGCCGCCACGCGCGGGTCGCCGGGCAGCAGGGCGGCGTACTCGTCCTTGAGTGTCAGCAGGCAGGACGGTTCCAGCCCGACGATGGGCGCGTCGGAGGCGGACAGTCGGGTGACGAGGTCGGCGGCCATCGCTCGCGCCCGGTCGAGCAGGCCCTTGGAGATGCTGGAGCGCCCGCAGCAGCCGTCGGCGGCGAGGTGGACGCGGTAGCCGGCGCGCTCCAGCAGCTCGACGGCGGCGCGCCCGATCGCGGGTTCGCTGAAGGTGGTGAAGGAGTCGGCGAGCAGGATGACGTCCCGGCGGCCCTGCTTGACGGGCCTGCGGGTGAACCAGCGGACGAGGTTGTCGCGGTGGAAGCGGGGCAGCGGGCGTTCCGTGCTGAGGCCGAGCGGGCGGCGGGCGGCGCCGGCCAGCCAGTTCGACAGGGGCGCGGTGGCGGAGCCGAGCCGGTTGAGCGTCCTGATCGCGCCGAACGCCCGCGCCCGCAGCGGCACGCCGTTGACCTGCTGGTACTGGTGGAGGAACTCGCTCTTCATGGCGGCCATGTCGACCCCGAGCGGGCACTCCGACTGGCAGGCCTTGCACTCCAGGCAGAGGTCGAGGATGCCGTGCACCCGTTCGTCGCCGAGCGCCTGCCGGGGGTCGGGTGACGACAGGGCTTTGACCAGGGCGTTGGCCCGGCCGCGGGTGGAGTGTTCCTCCTCGCGGGTGGCCATGTACGACGGGCACATGACGCCGGTGTCGTCCTTGCGGCACACGCCGACGTTCATGCACCGGTCGGCGGCGGCGTGCATGCCGCCGGCGAAGCTCAAGGTCGTCGAGAGCCGCTGCGGCGCGGGCATGGCGGGGTCGCGCAGGTGGTCGGTCATCGGCGGCGCGTCCACGATCTTGCCGGGGTTGAGCCGGTTGTGCGGGTCGAAGACCTGCTTGACCTGCCGCATCGCCTCGTAGACTGCCTCGCCGAACAGGCGCCGGTTGAACTCGGAGCGGGCCAGGCCGTCGCCGTGCTCGCTGGAGTTCACGCCGCCGTGCCGGGCGGCGAGGTCGGCGATCTCCTCGGCGACGGCCCGCATCGTGCCGATCTCGCCGGGCGAGCGCAGGTCGACGAACGGGCGTACGTGCAGGCAGCCGACCGAGCAGTGGCCGTAGAAGCCGGCCCGCAGCCCGTGCCGGTCGAGGATGCGGGCGAACTCCTCGACATAGGGCAGCAGCCGGTCGGGTGGCACGGCGGTGTCCTCGACGAACGCGAGCGGCCTGCGGCTGCCCACGCTGGAGGCCATCAGCAGGCCGAGCCCGGCCTTGCGCACCTTCAGCACGGCCGTCTGCTGCTGCCCGGTGACGGCGCGCAGCGTGTGGTAGCCGTGGCCGTTGGACTTCCAGATGGCGGCCAGCTTGTCGACCCGGTCGGCCACCTCTTCCTGGGTGTCGCCGAAGAACTCCACGAACAGCAGCGCCTCCGGGTCGCCCTCCAGGATGTCGCCGAGCCCGGCGTAGTCCACGCGCTGCCTGGACAACTGAAGGATGGCCTTGTCGAGCAGCTCGACGGAGGCGGCGTCGAAGGCGAGGGCGTCGGCGGTGGCGGCGATGGCGGCGGGGGTGGAGGTGAAGTGGCCGACGGCGATGGCCTTGGCCTTCGGCAGGTCCACCAGGCCGACCGTGGCCTCGGTCACCACGGCCAGCGTGCCCTCCGACCCGACGATCAGCTTCGTGAGGTCGCCGTGGACGGCCTGGTCGAGGCGGTAGCCGCCGGAGTGGCGCCAGAAGCGCGGGAAGCCGGACAGGTCGAGGCCGTCGAGGATGCCGGCGACCGCCGTCCGCAGCCGGGCGTCGGTGGCGAGGTCGGGGGTGGTGGCGTCGGCGAGCACCACGCGCAGCGCCTGGACGTGGTCGATGGTGGAGCCGTACAGGACGGAGTGGCTGCCGGCCGAGTTGTTGCCGATCATGCCGCCGATGGTGGCCCGGTTGCTGGTGGAGGTGTCGGGCCCGAACATCAGCCCGTGCTTGCGGGCCGCCCGGTTGAGCTGGTCCTGCACGACGCCGGGCTGCACGCGGGCGGTCCTGCCGTCGAGCTCCAGGATGCGGTTCATGTGCCGGGAGAAGTCGACGATCACTGCGGCGCCCACCGTCTGGCCCGCCAGGCTGGTGCCCGCGCCGCGCGGCAGCAGCGGCACGCCCAGCTCGCCGCACGCCACCACGAGGGCCTGCACGTCCTCGGCGTGCCGGGGGAAGGCGACGGCGAGCGGCTCGATGGCGTACATGCTGGCGTCGGAGGAGTACAGGTGCCTGGTGTACGGGTCGTCCCGGACGTCACCGGTGATCAGCGGGGCCAGCGTCCGAGCCAACGTCACTGGGTGACCTCCAGGTACGCCAGGGCCGCCCGCGCCCCGCCCTCCTTGATCGGCACCCCGGCCGCCGACAGCCCCATCTCGACCCCGCTCAGCGTGCCCGCCAGCGTGAGGTCGCCCAAGTGGCCGAGGTGGCCGATGCGGAACACCTTGCCCGCCAGCCGCCCGAGCCCGGTGCCGAGCGACATGTCGTACCGCTCCAGGATGAGCCGCCTGACGGCGTCGGCGTCGTGGCCGTCCGGCATCAGCACGGCGGTCAGCGAGCTGGAGTGCTCGCGCTCGTCGGCGCAGAGCACCTCCAGCCCCCAGCCGCGCACGGCCCGCCTGGTCGCCTCGGCGTGCCGGTCGTGCCGGGCGAAGACCGCGTCCAGGCCCTCCTCCTCCAGCATGAGGAGCGCCTCGCGCAGCCCGTACATGAGGTTGGTGGGCGGCGTGTAAGGGAAGAAACCCTGCCGGTTGGCGGCGATGATCGGCTCCCAGTCCCAGTACGACCGGGGCAGCCGCCCCCGGTGCGCCAGGGCCTTGCCGCTGACCGCGTTGAACCCCATGCCGGGCGGCAGCATCAGCCCCTTCTGGGAGCAGCCGACGGTCACGTCCACGCCCCACTCGTCGTGGCGGAAGTCCATCGAGCCCAGCGACGAGATCGTGTCCACCAGCAGCAGCGCGGGATGCCCGGCGCGGTCGAGTGCCGCGCGGATCTCGGGGACGCGGCTGCGCACGCCGGTGGAGGTCTCGTTGTGCACCACCATGACGGCGGCGACGTCCGGCGTGAGCCGGTCGGCCAGCGCGCCGGGGTCGGCGCCGTGCCGCCAGTCGCCCGGCACCACGTCCACGACCAGCCCCAGCCTGGCGGCCATCTCGCACCACAGCGAGGAGAAGTGCCCGGTCTCGAACGCCACCACCTTGTCGCCCGGCGACAGCGTGTTGACCAGCGCCGCCTCCCACGCGCCGGTGCCCGACGACGGGTAGACAACGACGGGGCCCGCGGTCTTGAAGACGGTCTTCAGCCGTTCGAGCAGCTCGCCCGCGAGCCGGGCGAACGCGGGCCCCCGGTGGTCGATCGTGGGCTGGGCGATGGCTCGCAGCACCCGATCGGGAACGTTGGTCGGCCCGGGAATCTGCAAGAAGTGCCGGCCCACTGTCTGACCACCTCCGTGCCATCACACGGCACGGCGTGCCGCTGTGCGGTTCATTAACATTAAAATCGGTCCGCAGAGGAGTCAATGCATGCAGAACGTGATCAACGCTCTCCGGGTGCTGGAAGAGGTCGCCGACCGCCAGCCGATCGGCGTCGGCGAGCTGGCGCGCGGGCTCGGCCTGCCCAAGAGCACCGTGCAGCGCTCGCTGAAGACGCTGCACGAGGCCGGGTGGATCAGGCCGGCCGGGGGCGAGGTCACGCGCTGGCAGGTGACCAGCAAGGCCTTACAGGTCGCCCGCCGCACCGAGCTGGGGCTGCGTGACGCGGCCGTGCCCGTGATGGAGGAGCTGCGCCAGCGCACCGGCGAGACCATCCACCTGATGGTGCCCGAGGGCGACGCGGTCGTGCTGATCGAGCGGCTGGAGACCGACAAGCCGCTGCGCATCGTGCTGCCGCTGGGCATCCGGCTGCCGCTGCACGCCTCCGCCAACGGCAAGGCCGTGCTGGCGCACCTGACCCGGCCGCCCGGCGAGCTGCCGGGCTACACCGACACCACGATCACCGACCCGCACGTGCTGCGGGCCGAGCTGGACGCCGTGCTCGCCCGCGGCTACGCCGACAACCGCGGTGAGTGGCGCTCCGACATCGCCGCCGTGGCCGCCGCCGTCCTCGGCCCGGCGGGCCCGGTCGCCAGCCTCAGCGTCTCGACCCCGGCCAGCCGCATGACGGAGGAGCTGCGTGCGGAGTACGGCAAGCTCGTCACCCAGGCGGCCGGAACGCTGGCCGGCATCCTGCACTGAGGGGTTTCGGCTCGGGCGTTGTCAACGTCCGTTCTTGACCGGGTTCCGCCGGCCGGTCACTCGCCAAGGGCGGGCGGCACCTCAACCCGTAGGGCTGGGCGAAGCGGTGGGCGGCGCGGTGGCGGGCGGCGCCGTCGAGGGCGCGCCCGACGGCGCGGCCGGCAGGTTGGCGAAGTGCCCGGTGCGCGTCTTGACCGGCACCAGCAGGCGCACCGGCTCGGCCTCGCGGAAGGTGAACGTCATCGGCACCACGTTGCCGCGCACCCCGTCGGCCGTGCCGATGGGCTGGTTGCCGGTGCCCACCGCCTGGTCGGGCGGCAGCGTGAGCGGCTGCCCGGAGAGCTGCACGGTGCCGCCGCCCTCCATGGTGACGCGTTCGAGCTGGTCGGGCTGCTGGGCGTCGTTGACGATCACCCCGAACAGCGCCTGCTGCGGCGGGTGCGACGCCGAGTCGGCGCCGCCCAGGAGGAAGAAGTTGCGCAGGCTCAGGCTGTCGCCCACGTTGGCGTTGGCCCCGTCGTTCTGCGGGACCCTGTTGGCCTCGTCGAACCCGGCGTTGGCACAGCCCGTGGCCGCCAGGGCCACGACCATCACAGCAGCGGCGACAGCTCGCATCACATGCCCTCCTCCCGCACCCGTAGTGGTTGCACTACCCGCCCCGGCACCGGCCCGAACCAGCGCTTTCAGCCCTGGTGACCATCGATGATGCATCATGTACCGTCACCGTTAACGCGTGACCTACCCCAGGAGCGGTAGATGGTCGATCAAGGACTCGACACGACAGGTCAGCAGAAACGACGGCAACTGGTCCGCGCGGTGGTCGCCTCCGCCGTGGGCACCTCGATCGAGTGGTACGACTTCTTCCTCTACGGCTTCGCCGCCAGCACCATCTTCGCGGAGCTGTTCTTCCCCACCACCGACCCGACGACGGGCCTCCTCCTGGCCCTCGGCACCTACTTCGGCGGCTTCGCCGCCCGCCCCATCGGTGCGGCGATCTTCGGCCATTACGGTGACCGCATCGGACGCAAGGCCACCCTCATCATCACCCTCATGACCATGGGCATCGCCACCGCACTCGTCGGCCTGGTGCCCACGTACGAGCAGATCGGCATCTGGGGCGGCATCCTGCTCACGCTCCTGCGCCTGCTCCAGGGCATCAGCGTCGGCGGCGAGTGGGGCGGCTCCGTGCTGCTGGCCACCGAGTGGGGCAAGTCCAAGGGCGGGCGGCGCGGCTTCCTCGGGAGCTGGCCGCAGTTCGGCGTGCCCGTCGGGCTCGTGCTCGGCTACCTGGCGCTGCAGGTGTTCGAGCCGATGGACCCGTACTGGGGATGGCGCATCCCGTTCCTGCTCAGCGTCGTGATGGCGGGCATCGGCCTGTACATCAGGCTCGGCATCCTGGAGACGCCGGTCTTCGCCAAGGTCGTCGCGGAGAACAGGGTCGAGCGGGTGCCCGTGCGGCAGGTGCTGGCCATGAACTGGCGGGAGATCGTGCTCAGCGCGCTGCTGCGCACCGGGCAGCAGGCGCCGTTCTACATCTTCACCGTCTTCATCCTGACCTACGCCACCAAGACGCTGGGCTTCGCGCCGAGCGACGTCTACACGTACGTGATCGCGGCCGGTGTGGTGTCGCTGTTCACCGTGCCGTTCTGGGGCTTCATGTCCGACCTGGTGGGACGCAGGCGGCTCTACATCATCGGCGCCGCCCTCATGGTGGTCTGGTCGTTCGTCTACTGGCCGCTGCTCGACACCCGCGTGCCCGCGCTGGTCTTCCTGGCCATCGTGCTGGCCGCGCCCATCCACGACATCCAGTACGGGCCGCAGGCCACGTTCATCGCCGAGAGCTTCACCGGGCGGCTGCGCTACAGCGGCGCCTCGCTCGGCTACCAGCTCGCCTCCGTCACGGCGGGCGGGCCCGCGCCGCTGATCGCGGTCTGGCTGTACGCGACGTACGGCACCTCGATGTCCATCGCGATCTACATGGCGATCTGCGCCGCGATCAGCGTCGTGGCGGCGTACCTGCTGAAGGACCGCTCGCAGCAGGACTACGCGGTCGAGTACGACGAACCGCGCGCCAAGGCCGGTTAGCCGAGCCGGCCGGTCAGGCGAGCCGTTCGAGGGCGGTCTTGGCGGCGTCTCAGGCGAGCCGTTCGAGGGCGGTCATGGTGGCGTCGAGGTGACGCAGCACGATCCGCACCGCCTCCTCGGCGCGCCGCCGCCTGAACGCCGTCACCAGCTCGCGGTGGTCGCGGTCGGCCTCGTCCCTGCGCGCGCGTTCCTGCCCGCGCAGGGACAGGCCCACGTAGACGGCGGCACCGTCACGCAGGCCCTTGAGTATCGCGCACAGCCGGGGTGAGCCGGCCGCGTCGCCGAAGACGGCGTGGAAGCGGCGGTTGAGCTCGACCCACTCCCCGGGGTCGAGCTCGTCGCGCATCTGCCGCAGCAGCCCCTCGGCCAGGTCGATCTCCTCGTCGGTGATGCGCTCGACGGCCTTGCGGATCGAGACGGGCTCCAGCATGCGGCGCAGCTCGTAGATCTCCCTGACCTCCGACAGGTCGAACTCGCGCAGCATCGCGCCCTTGTGCGCGTCGATCCTGATCAGGCCCTCGCCCGCCAGGTCGCGCAGCGCCTCGCGGACCGGCGTGATGCTCACCTTGAGCTGGGCGGCGATGTCGGCCTGCACGAGCCGGTAGCCGAGCGGCAGGTCGCCGCCGAGGATCGCGCGCCGGAGCGTTTCGTAGACGAAGGCGTGCGCGGTGCGCGCGGGCGGGCCGGGCTTGAGCACGACGGACGTCACGCTTGCCACTATAAGCGGCGCCTCACCGCCGTTCCTGCGAGGTCAGGCCTCCTCCGCCAGCACCGGATTGCTCAGCTCGCCCAGCCCCTCCACCGTCACGGTCATCGTGTCGCCCGGCTGCACCGGGCGCACCCCCGGCGGCGTGCCGGTCATGATGACGTCGCCCGGCTCCAGGGTGGAGAAGGCCGACACGTACGCGATCAGCTCGGGGATGTCG
The DNA here is from genome assembly GCF_039531895.1 of Nonomuraea monospora. NCBI lineage: Bacteria > Bacillati > Actinomycetota > Actinomycetes > Streptosporangiales > Streptosporangiaceae > Nonomuraea > Nonomuraea monospora. The sequence goes on along the minus strand of NZ_BAAAQX010000034.1, from coordinate 121,383 downwards.
AAGATGAAGTCCCTGGTCCGGCCGTCCTGGCGCAGCTCGCCGTTGACCGCGCAGGTGACGCGCACGTCCGACGGGTCGAAGTCGGTGTCCACCCACGGGCCGAGCGGGCAGAAGGTGTCGAAGCCCTTGCCGCGCGTCCACTGCGGGTCGCTCTTCTGGATGTCGCGGGCCGTGACGTCGTTGCCGATCGTGTAGCCGAGGACCACCGACATCGCGTCCTCCGCCCGGACCCGCCGGCCCGGGCGGCCGATCACCACGACCAGCTCCGCCTCCGGGTCGAGCCGCCCCGACAGCGACGGGTAGACGACCGCGTCGCCGGGGCCGACGATCGACGACGGCGGCTTGAGGAAGATCAGCGGCTCCTTCGGCACCGGGTTGCCAAACTCCGCCGCGTGGTCGGCGTAGTTCCGGCCGACGCACACGATCTTGCTGGGGGTGACGGGCGCGCGCAGCCGCACCTCGCCGCCCACCGGGTCGCCGGGCACCAGCTCCGTGTACGGGTCTCCGGACGCGGCCCGCACCGTGCCGTCGGGATCCATCACCCCCCACCGCACCGTGCCCGCGTCGTCGTACCTGATGATGCGCATCTCGCTCCTCAGCAGCCGTTGTACTCGTTCGTCCAGAGGCGGCCCTCGGCCGCGTCTGCCTTCTCCTCCAGGATTTTCAGCCTGAGCATGACATCCAGCGTCCGCTGCACCACCGCCGGGTCGAAACACCCCTTGTCGGACAGCGCGGGGCTCTTCTCCTCGAAGACCAGGCCGATGAGCGCCGCCCTGCGCTCGCCCCTCATGCTGCGGCCTCACCGCCCGGCCCGCCCCAAGCGATGAAGCCGCGCTCCCGGCTCAGGAAGTCGCGAGCAACAAGGCCATGGTCGTTCCGGTGACCACGGCCAGCACTACGGGCGCCACGGCGTGGGAGCGATGGCGCCGGTGCGTGAAGTCGCGGGCGCGGAGGTGGAATCCCACCGCGCCGATCAACAGCAGCGTGAGACCGGCCGCGGCGGTGATGGCGAGCGGCTTGAACCAGAGGCCGGCCGCGAGCCCGAGCGCGCCGGCGATCTCCAGGGCGCCGATCGATCGCGTCATCGTCGAGCCGACGCCGAGCCTGAGCAGGTTGGCCGTCACGGGATCCCGTAACAGGACCTTCTGGACGCCGGCGAGCAGGAAGCGGACGTTCACCTGCGGTCCCGACGCGGCCATCGCCGTGATGGGAGGCACGTGGAAGGGGCTGATCCTTTTCGCGTTCCAGGATGGTCCCCTGCGCTTCGGGGAGTTGCGGCGCGCGGTGCCCGGCATCAGCGAGCGGGTGCTGATCCTGCAGTTGCGGGAGATGGAGGCCACCGGGCTGCTGCATCGTGAGGTCCATCACCAGGTCCCGCCGAAGGTGGAGTACTCGCGCACCGAGTTCGGTCACTCACTCAACACCGCGATGGCGCCGCCCGGGTCTGCGCCTCCAGGAGGCCGAACGGCTCGTCCATGAGGACGGCGTCGCTGCCGTAGACGAGCGTGCGGACGATCCCGGCCCGCTCGCGCATGCCGCCGGACAGCTCGTGGCGGTAGTGGTCCTCGAAACCCTTGAACGGCTGCGTCAGGCCGGGCAGGAGGTTGAGCACCGTGGACTTGCCGCACCCGGACGGGCCGACGGGTCAGGACGCGAGCAACCCGCGCAGCGCCTTGACCACCTCCGCCGGAGCCTCCTCGGCCATGAAGTGCCCGCACGACACCGTCCGGTGCTCCAGGTTCTCCGCCCACGCCCGCCACCTGCCGGCCGCGTCGAACCCGAGCGCCGCCCCCCAGTCCTGCTGCAACACCGTCACCGGCATGGCCAGTTTCCGGCCCGCCCGCCGATCGGCCTCGTCGTGCTCGACGTCGATGGTGGCCGTCGCCCGGTAGTCGGCCACGATCGACGGGACCGCCTCCCTGGACGCCTTCAGATAGGCGGCCCGCACGTCGGCGGGGATCGCGTTCGGGTCGTTGGCCCACAGATCCAGGAAGTACCCGAAGAAGGCGTCCGCCGCCCCGCCGATCATCGCCTCCGGCAGCCCCGGCGGCTGCGCCATCAGATACAGGTGGAACCCCACGGCCGCGGACCTGCCCTGCATCACCTCCCAGGAGTCGAGCGTCGGCAGCACGTCCAGCGCGGCCAGGTGCGTGATGACGTCCGGGTGGTCCAGCCCGGCCCGGACGGCGACCAGCGCGCCCCGGTCGTGCCCCGCCAGCGCGAACCGCTCGTGCCCCAGCGCCCTGGCCAGGGCGACGACGTCGGCGGCCATCGTGCGCTTGGAGTAGGCCTGCCCGTCGGTGTCGGCCGGCTTGTCGCTGTCGCCGTAACCACGCAGGTCGGGACAGATGACGGTGTGGTCGGCGGCCAGGTCGGCGGCCACGTGCCGCCACATGAGGTGGGTCTGCGGGAAGCCGTGCAGCAGCACGACGGGGGAGCCCGAGCCGCCTATGGCGACGTTGAGCGCCACACCGTCAGCCACGGTGATGCGGCGGCGGGCGAATCCGGTGATCTGAGGAGCCATGTCGGCATGCCCTTTCTGGTCGGTCGCGATCGTTCGGCGCCCAGCCTGCCGGGCGCCGATCAGCGCCTGATCAGCGACGACTCAGCCGCGACGGCCACCACTCACGGGCGGATAAATTGGGAGTCAAATGGTGACTTTCGGGGTGCTGGGGCCGCTGACGGCCGAGAACGAGCACGGCCCGGCACGGCTCAAGGGGCCGCGCCACCGCGCCGTCCTCGCCCGGCTGCTCATTGCCCGGGGCCGGGTCGTGCCGGTCTCGTGGCTGATCGGTGATCTCTGGGAGGCGCCACAGCCGGGCGCCCTCGGAGCGGTGCAGACCTTCGTCGGCGAGCTCCGGAAGGCCCTCGAACCCGCCCGCCCCCCTCGCACCCCGTCCCGCCTCCTCGTCACCTCCCCGCCGGGCTACGCACTGCGCGCCGACCCGGAGGCGGTGGACGCCTGGCGCTTCGAGTCCGCCCTCACGGACGCCACCCGCCTCCTCACCTCCGGCGCTCCCGACCAGGCCCACGCCCTCCTCGGCTCCGCCCTCGGTTTGTGGCGGGGGCCCGCTTACGCGGAGTTCGCCGAGCTGGACTGGGCTCGTGGGGAGGCCGCTCGCTTGGACGAACTGCGCCTGCTCGCCGTGGAACGCCGGGCCGAAGCCGCCATGGCCTGCGGCGACGCGGCCGGGTGCGTGCCCGACCTGGAGGCGCACATCGCGGAGCATCCGTTGCGGGAGGACGGGTGGCGGTTGCTCGGGCTCGCGCTTTACCGGGCGGGGCGGCAGGGGGATGCGCTGGGGCAGTTGCGGCGGGCTCGGGAGGTTCTGCGGGAGGAGCTGGGGGTGGATCCGGGGGAGGGGCTGCGGCGCCTCGAAAGCGACATCCTCACCCAAGCCCCACATCTCAACCCGCCCCCACACCCCCCGCGCCCACACCCCAGTGCGCCCCCGCACCTCAACGCGCCCTCACACCCCAGCCCGCGCCCGGACCTCAACGCATCCTCGCATCCCAATTCGCCCTCGCACCTCAGCCCGTCTGCGCCAGCTGCGCCGCAGCCCAGCCATGCCTCGCCGCCTGCTCCGTACCTCAGCTCGCCCCCGCCACCCGCCTCGCAAGCCGGGCCGTCTTCGCATGCCGGTCCGCATCCGCACGTCAGCCCGCCGCCCCCGCTTCCCGAGCGCCCGCCGGAGCCGGTGGCGTCAGCCGAGCACCCCTTCGTAGGGCGGGCCACCGAGCTGGCCGAGCTGGAGGCCGTGGCGGCGCACGTCACGGCGTCGGGACGGGCGCGGCTCGTGCTGGTGTCCGGCGCGGCGGGCGCGGGCAAGACGGCGCTGGCCAGAACGCTGACCCGGCGCCTGGAAGCCGACGGCTGGACCACCGCCTGGGGCACCAGCCCGGAAGTGCAAGGCGCCCCCTCCGCCTGGCCCTGGACCGAGCTGAGCGCCAGCCTCCCCACCACCGAGCCACCGGCCGCCATGTCAGACAATCCACGGCCCACACTGCCGGACGCGCCCTCGGCCACCCCGCTGACCACCCGCTTTAGACGCCACCGCGCCATCGCCACCCACCTGACCACCACCGCCGACCGAGCCCCCCTCCTCCTGGTCCTCGACGACCTCCACTGGGCGGACGAGGAAACCCTGGCCCTGCTCACCACCCTGGCCACCGACCTCGGCCAAGCCCCGGTGCTGCTCCTCGCCACCTACCGCTCGACGGAGATCTCCGCCGCGCTGTCCGACGCACTGGGCAGGGCCGCCCGAGCCGAGCCGGCCCGCGTCTACCTCGGCGGCCTCACCCACCAGCAGGTGCACGAGCTGGTCCAGGCCCTCACCGGCCGCCCGGCGAGCGACAGGGACGCCCGGACGATCCACACGCGCAGCGCGGGCAACCCGTTCTTCGTCCGGGAGCTCGTCCGCCTGTGGGAGAGCGAGGGCGACGCGGCCCTGCACACCGCCGTCCCAGCCGGAGTCCGCGATGTCATCCGCCACCGCCTGGCGGGCCTCACGGAGACGGCGCGCACGCACTTGCGGCAGGCCGCCGTCCTCGGCCAGGAGGTGGATCTGGACGTGCTGATCCCGCTGGCCGGCGACGAGGAGTCGGTGCTGGAGTCGGTGGAGTCGGCTCTGCTGGCGGGCTTCCTGGTGGAGCGGGACGCGGACCGGCTGCGGTTCGCGCACGCGCTGGTGCACGAGACGCTCTACGACGACGTCACGCTCGCCCGCCGTGCCCGCTGGCATGCCCGGGTCGCCGGGATCGTCGAAGGCATCCGTCCCGGTGACGTGGAGACCATCGCTCACCACTGCGTACGTGCGGAGGGCCGGGCGGGTGCCGCCCGTACCGCCCACTACACGCGGGCGGCGGCGCTGCGCGCGGAGGCCAGGTCGGCGCCGCACGAGGCGGCCCGGCTGTGGCGCGCCGCACTCACGGCCCTCGACCAGCTCCCCGGCCCTAAAGCCGCCCCCTCCCGCCGGGCACCCGGCTCGTCCGGCCCCGGATCCGGCTCGTCCGGCCCGGCATCCGACTGGTCCGGCCCGGGACCTGGCTCGTCCGGCCATGCATCCGGCTCGTTCGGCCCGGGACCCGGCTTGTCCGGCCCCGCATCCGGCTCATTTGGTTCCGGACCTGGCTGGTCTGATCCCGGACCCGGCTCGTCTGGTTCTGGGCCTGGCCCGTTCGGTCCTGGAGCCGGTTCGTCGGGCCCCGGTGGTGGGGCGGCTGCGCGGTTGGAGGCCGTTATGGGGCTGGTCAGGGCGCTGGCGGTGATCGGGGAGTTGCACGAGTCGCGGCGGTATCGGGCTGAGGCGGTGGACGCGGCGGAGGCGCTCGGTGATCCGCTGGTGACGGCCGGGGTGATCGGCTCCTTCGACGTGCCCGCCATCTGGACCACCAACGACGACCCGGCCCTGTCCGCCCGCCTCGTCGCCGCCGCCGAACGCACCCTGGCCGCCTTGCCCGCCGGGGAGGGGACGCCGGCCGGTGAGCGCACCGCTGAGGGGACGCCAGACGTCTCGCCTCCCCACATGCGCGACGCTGAGGGGGCGCCGGGCGTCTCGCCTTCCGGAGCGCGCGACGTCGGGCGGACGCTGGGCGCCTTGCCTTCCGGAGCGTGCGATGCCGAGGGTACGCCGGACAACTCGACTCCCCGCACGCACGATGCCGAGCGTGCCAGGCTCCTGATCACCATTGCCATGGAACGCCGAGCCGATCCCGGCCCGCGCGGTGACGAGGCGGCGCGAGAGGCTGAGGTGATCGCCCGTCGGCTGGGCGACCGCACGCTGCTCGCCTACGCGCTCAACGGCCGGTACATGCAGACGTTCCACCGGGCAGGGCTGGCCCTGGAGCGGGCGGTGATCGGTGAGGAGCTGGTGCGGCTGGCGGAGGGGGATGATGGGCTGGCGACGTTCGAGGTGCTCGGTCACCTGATCCTGTTGCAGTCGTCGGCGGCGCTGGCCGACCTGGAGGCTGCCGACCAGCACGCCGCCGCGGCCGATCATCTGGCGGAGCGGTATGACCTTCCGCTGGTCGGCGTGTTCACGACCTGGTATGCGGCCCTGCGCCGCACCATCACGGGGGACGGCACGGCCAGGCAGGCGTACCGTGCGGCTGCCGCCCGGTTGAGCGGCACCGGGATGCCGGGTGTGGAGGACGGCATGCTGCCGCTCGCCCTGCTGTGCCTGGAAGCGGCCCAGAACCGACCGCCGGAGGACGGCCCGTCAAGCGCCTCCTCGGCCCGGGAAGGCTCGGCGGGCACGGGTGCCGGTGCGGCTCAGGATGGGGCGGCGGGTGCGGGTGTGGCTTGGGTGGTGGGTGCTGACCTCGGCGATCTGGTGGATGCCGATTGGGGCCCCTACGAAGCCTGGGCCCGCCCCCTGATCCTCCTGGCCCAAGGCCACCGCGACGAAGCCACGGCCGCCGCCCGCGAGATCCCCGACTCCCCACACGACCTCCTGCTGGAGGCGAGAACCTGCCTGCACGCCCTGACCGCGCTGGAAACGGCGGCCGGCCACCGCACGTTGGAGCGCCTCTATGACAGGCTGCTCCCCGCCGAGGCGGAGCTGGCCGGAGCGGGCAGCGGCCTCCTCACCCTGGGCCCGGTCGCCGGGTACCTGGGCAGCCTGGCCACCGCCTTGGGCCGGCACAGCGAGGCGACGGAGCATTTCCGGCGGGCAGCGGCGCTCGCACGGAAACAGGCAGCAGGCAGCCCCATATGAGTACAAAAGCGACACGAAGCCTGCAATCGCTCCTTGCCGACCATCCCTGTAGTCTGCATGTCGACGTCCCGTCCCAGCACGGCGACCTCTCGCCCACCCTTCCGAAAGTTTCGGGAAATTTATCGCTCCGCCGAGCCGGATCAGCTCCGTGACAAGCCCGGACCGCCCATCGGCAGGATCTGCAACATAGCAGGTTGGCCCCACTCTTGACACGATTCAACCGGCCCCTTATGTTGCCGCAATATTAAACGGATCTGCTTGAAAGTTTCGGCGTCACCCCCGCGTAACACCCCCCGCTCTCGTCGCGGAGGCGCCGTCATGGCCGAAGGGATGGCATGAGGGGCCAGGAACCAATCGACACGAGCTCGACGCGCGGCGAGAGCGAGCCATGGCGGGACGCCCGGTTGTCGCCCGCCGAGCGGGCCGACGCGCTCATCCCGCTCATGACCCTGGAGGAGAAGATCGCCCAGCTCGTCGGGGTGTGGGTCGGCGCTGACGCGTCGGGCGGCGGCGTCGCGCCGCACCAGACCGACATGGGCACGGGCCCCGAGTGGGACGACGCGATCCGGCAGGGGCTGGGCCAGCTCACCCGCCCGTTCGGGACGGCCCCGGTCGATCCCGTGGCGGGGGCGCGCTCGCTGGCGGCGTCGCAGGCGGAGATCGTCAGGGCCAGCAGGTTCGGGATTCCGGCGCAGGTGCACGAGGAGTGCCTGACGGGCTTCGCGGCCTGGCGGGCGACCGTGTATCCGGCGCCGCTGAGCTGGGGCGCCTCCTTCGACCCCGAGCTGCTGGAGCAGGTGGCGGGCCAGATCGGCCGGTCGATGCGCCGCGCGGGCATCCACCAGGGCCTGGCCCCGGTGGTGGACGTGACCAGGGACTACCGCTGGGGCCGTACCGAGGAGACGATCGGCGAGGACCCGTACCTCGTCGGGACGCTGGGCGCCGCGTACGTGCGCGGCCTGGAGGGCGCGGGTCTCGTCGCCACCCTCAAGCACTTCGCCGGGTACTCCAACTCGCGCGGCGGCCGCAACCTGGCGCCGGTCGCGATGGGACGGCGTGAGCTGGCGGACGTCCTGCTGCCGCCGTTCGAGATGGCGCTGCGCCTGGGCGGCGCCCGTTCGGTGATGAACTCCTACGCCGAGATCGACGGCGTGCCGGTGGCGGCCGACGAGAGCATCCTGACGGGCCTGCTGCGCGACGAGTGGGGCTTCGAGGGCACCGTGGTCGCCGACTACTTCTCGGTCCGGTTCCTGGAGCGGCTGCACGGCGTGGCCGGCGACGGCGGGCAGGCGGCCGGGCTGGCGCTGAGGGCCGGCATCGACGTGGAGCTGCCGACGGTGGACACGTTCGGCGCCCCGCTGGTGGACGCGGTCAAGGCCGGTTCCGTGGACGAGGCGCTGATCGACCGCGCGCTGCGCCGGGTGCTGGTGCAGAAGGCCGAGCAGGGCCTGCTGGACGAGGGCTGGCAGCCGCTGCCCGGCCCCGCCGAGGACGTGCGGCTCGACGACGAGCAGAGCCAGGAGCTGGCCCTGCGGCTGGCCCGTGAGGCGATCGTGCTGCTGCGCAACGACGACGCCGTCCTGCCGCTGAGCCCCGCCGCGAAGGTGGCGCTGATCGGCCCCGTCGCCGACGACCCGATGGCGATGCTCGGCTGCTACGCCTTCCCCAACCACGTGGGCCCGCACCCGGAGCAGGGGCTCGGGCTGGACCTGCCGACGCTGCGCGAGTCGCTCGCCGAGCTGGTCCCCGGCCTGGCCTACGCCGAGGGCTGCACGATCACCGGCGCGGAGACGGGCGGCTTCGCCGAGGCGGTCGAGCTGGCGGGGAGCAGCGACGTGGTCGTGCTGGCCGTCGGCGACCGGGCCGGGCTGTTCGGGCGCGGCACCTCCGGCGAGGGCTGCGACGCCACCGACCTGCGGCTGCCCGGCGTGCAGGCCGACCTGGTGCAGGCGGTGCTGGCGACCGGCACCCCGGTGGTGCTGGTGCTGCTGGCGGGCCGCCCGTACGCGCTGGGCGACGAGGTGGCCGCGGCCAAGGCCGTGCTGTTCGGCTTCTTCCCCGGCCAGCGCGGCGGCCAGGCGCTGGCCGAGGTGCTGACCGGCGCCGTGAACCCGACGGGCCGCCTGCCTGTCGGCGTGCCGCGCGACGCGGGCGGCCTGCCGGCGACGTACCTGGCTCCGCCGCTCGGCCGCCGCTCGGACGTCTCGTCGGTGGACCCGACGCCCGCGTACCCGTTCGGGCACGGCCTGAGCTACACCGTCTGCGAGTGGAGCGACGCGAGCGTCAGCGACGCGGAGTGGGCGGTGGACGGCGAGGTGACCGTCCAGGTGACGGTCCGCAACGCCGGGACGCGCGCGGGCGCGGAGGTCGTCCAGCTCTACCTGCACGACCCGGTGGCGCAGACGACCAGGCCGGTGGTCCGCCTGATCGGGTTCGCCCGCGTCCCGCTGGAGGCGGGCGAGTCGGCGCGGGTCACCTTCACCGTCCCGGCGGACGTCACGTCGTTCACCGGGGTCAACGGCCGGCGCATCGTCGAGCCGGGCGACGTCGAGCTGCGCCTGGGCCGTTCGTGCGCGGACGCGGTGGCGACGCTGCCGCTGCGCCTGACCGGCTCAGAGCGCGAGGTCGGCCACGAGCGGCGGCTGCAGGCGCCGGCGCACATCGACCGCAACCCCCCGGAGGGCCGAGGATGAGCACACCCCAGACCCTGACCCCCACCGAGACGCAGCCGCCGGAGACGAAGCCGGCGGCGGGTCGCCGCCGGCGTCAGGGCGGCAGCTCGTGGGGGCGGGCGCTGCGCCGCGACTGGCAGCTCTACTCGCTGGCAGTCCTCCCGCTGCTGTTCTTCCTGGTCTTCCGGTACGCGCCGATGATCGGCAACATCATCGCCTTCAGGAAGTTCGAGCCCGGCGGCAACATCTTCGGTGAAGAGTGGGTGGGCCTGCGCTACGTGAAGCTGTTCCTGAACGACCCCACGTTCTGGAACGTGTTCACCAACACGCTGGTCCTCGGCGGGCTGACCCTGCTCTTCTGCTTCCCGCTGCCGATCGTGCTGGCCCTGCTGCTCAACGAGGTGCGCAAGCGCGCGCTCAAGCGGTTCCTGCAGTCGGTGACGTACCTGCCGCACTTCCTGTCGATCGTCATCGTGGCCGGTCTCGTCATGCAGATCACCTCGATCGACGGGCCGATCAACGCGCTCCTGGGTTACATCGGCAGCGAGAAGATCTCGTTCATGCAGGACCCGGACTGGTTCCGGACGATCTACGTCGGCTCGGAGGTCTGGCAGACCGTCGGCTGGGGCACGATTCTCTACCTGGCCGCGCTGACCACCATCGACGACCAGCTCTACGAGGCCGCCCGGATGGACGGCGCCGGCCGGTGGCGGCAGATCTGGCACGTGACGCTGCCGGGCATCCGGCCGACGGCGGTCACGCTGCTGATCCTCAACATCGGCACGTTCATGGCGGTGGGCTTCGAGAAGGTCTTCCTGCTGTACAACCCGCTGACGTACCCGACGGCCGACGTGATCTCGACGTACGTGTACCGGATGGGCCTGGAGGCGAGCAACTTCAGCTACGCCGCCGCGATCGGCCTGTTCGAGGCGCTGGTCGGCCTGGTGCTGATCCTCTCGGCCAATGTGATCTCCCGCCGCACAGTTGGGACGAGCCTGTGGTGACAACGCACGACATGACCCGGGGCTACCGCGTCTTCCAGTGGTTCAACGGCGTCGTCCTGGCGCTGGTCGTGGTGGTGACGCTCTACCCGTTCGCCAACATCCTGGCCCGCTCGTTCAGCTCGCAGAGCGCCATCGCCGCGGGTGAGGTGAACCTCGTTCCCAAGGGGTTCAACCTGACGACGTACAGGATCGTCGCGTCGGACCCGATGTTCTGGACGAACTATCGCAACACGGTCGTCTACACGGTCGTCGCGACGCTCATCGCGATGGTGATGACCACGTGCTACGCGTACGTGCTGGCCAAGAAGCACCTCAAGGGCCGCAAGTTCCTCGTCGGTGTCGCGGTCTTCACCATGTTCTTCTCCGGTGGCCTGATCCCGAACTACGTGCTGATCACCAGCCTCGGCATGAAGAACTCGATCTGGGCCATCGTCCTGCCCAACGCCATCAGCGTGTTCAACCTCCTGGTCATGAAGGCGTTCTTCGAGAGCCTGCCGCAGGACCTGGAGGAGGCCGCCGCCATCGACGGCCTGAACACCTACGGCATCCTGTGGCGGATCGTGCTGCCGCTGTCGAAGGCGGTCATCGCCACGATGATCCTGTTCTACGCGGTCTCGTTCTGGAACTCCTGGTTCTCGGCGTTCCTCTACATGGACCGCTCTGACCTGTTCCCCGTGACGGTCTATCTCCGCAACCTCATCGCCGGCGCGACCGGCGCGGACTCCTACGGCGCCGCAGCCGCCGAGGTGACGCAGGTGGGGGCCAACATCCAGGCGGTGACGATCGTGCTCACCGTCCTGCCGATCCTGGTCATCTACCCGTTCGTCCAGCGCTTCTTCGTCTCCGGCGTCATGCTCGGCGCGGTCAAGGGCTGACCTCCCGGCGCCTCCCAACCCCCAGAAAGGATCCCCCCATGCGCGACATCTCGCGGCGTCAGGCGATCATCGGCCTCGGTGCCTTCGCCTCCCTCGCCCTGACCGCCTGCGGCAGCGACAGCGAGACCCCTGCCAAGGCCACGGACGCGGCCAACAAGGCGGGCTCGATGGCGTCGTACGGCGTCGGCCAGCAGTTCAAGGCCACCGAGCCGCTGTCGTTCGACGTGCTCTACAACAACCACTCGTTCTACCCGAACAAGCCCGACTGGCTGTTCTGGTCGGAGCTGACCAAGCGCACCAACGTCACGTTCAAGCCGGTCGAGGTGCCGCTCAGCGACTACGAGAAGAAGCGCGGCCTGCTCATCGCCGCCGGCGACGCCCCGCTGATCATCCCGAAGACCTACCACCCGCAGGAGGAGGCGTTCGTCTCCTCCGGCGCGATCCTTCCGGTCAGCGACTACTTCAACCTGATGCCCAACTTCCAGGACAAGGTCGCCAAGTGGCAGCTCCAGCCGGAGCTGAACTCGATCATGCAGACGGACGGCAAGATCTACCTGCTGCCCGGCCTGCACGAGGCCGCCTGGGCCGACTACTCCTTCGCGGTGCGCACCGACATCCTGGAGAAGCTGAAGCTGGAAGTCCCCAAGACGCTGGACGACTTCTACAACATGCTCAAGGCGATGAAGGCCGAGTACCCGGACCTCTACCCGATGACCGACCGCTGGGGCGTGCCCACGCCCGGCGGTAACCTGATCAAGCTCATCGCGCAGGCGTACGGCACCAAGGGCGGCTGGGAGTACCAGCACGCGACGTTCGACACCGCTCAGGGCAAGTTCGTCTACACCGGCGCCATGCCGCAGTACAAGCAGGCCATCGAGTACCTGAACAAGCTGGTGAAGGAGAAGCTGCTCGACCCCGAGAGCTTCACCCAGCAGGACGAGGCCGCCAAGCAGAAGTTCATCTCCGGCAAGTCCTTCGTGATCAGCACCAACGCGCAGGTGCTGATCAACGACTACCGGGCGGCGCTGACCGAGAACGTCAAGGACGCCAAGATCGTCAAGATTCCGGTGCCGACCGGCCCGGCGGGCGACTTCAAGGTCGCCACCCGCCTGGAGAACGGCATCATGATCTCCAAGAAGGCACTGGAGAACAAGAACTTCGTCGCCATGATGCAGCTCATCGACTGGCTCTGGTACTCCGACGCCGGCCTGGAGTTCGCCAAGTGGGGCGTCGAGGGCACGACGTTCACCAAGGACGGCGACAAGTACAAGCTGGCCGACGACATCGACTACGTCGGCCTCAACCCCGGCGCGCCCAAGCACCTGCAGAAGGACTTCGGCTTCGGCAACGGCGTGTTCGCCTACGGCGGCCCCACCAAGCTGCTCCAGTCCACGTTCTCGGACGAGGAGATGGAGTTCCAGAACGTGATGAACGCCAGGAAGCAGTGGCCCGTCGAGCCCGCCGCCCCGCTCAGCGAGGAGGAGCGCGAGCAGGTCTCGCTCTGGGAGACGCCGCTGAAGGACCACGTCACCCAGAACACCCTGAAGTTCATCCTCGGCGAGCGTGACCTGGCCGAGTGGGACGCCTACGTCAAGGAGCTGGAGTCCAAGAACTCCACGCAGTACATCACCCTCGTGAACGGCGCCTACGACCGCTTCAAGAAGTCGCACGGCGGCTGATCACCCTCAGGCCGGGCCGTCTCCCTCCTGCCGGGAGGCGGCCCGGCCGCGTACTTGGCAAGGACTTCTCTTCTGATGCGTTACCCCGTACCCGCCGAGCCCTCCGGACGGCTGTCCGACGCCTGGCGCTTCTGCGTCGGCACCGGACGCTTCGACCTCGCGCTGCGGCGCGACTACCAGGACTCGCTGGCGCTCGTCCAGCGGGAGATCGGTTTCCGGCACATCAGGGGCCACGGCCTGTTCAGCGACGGCGTGGGCGTGCACCGGCCCTACGAGTACGAGGGCGCGCGGCGCGTGCTGCACTCGTTCACGTACCTGGACCAGGTCATCGACGCCTACCTGGAGCTGGGCATTCAGCCCTTCCTGGAGCTCGGCTTCATGCCGTCGGAGCTGGCCTCCGGCGAGCAGACCGTCTTCTGGTGGCGCGGCAACATCACCCCGCCCAGCTCCTGGCAGGAGTGGGCCGGCCTGGTCAGGGCCACGGTCACGCACCTCATCGACCGCTACGGCCTCGACCTGGTGCGCCGCTGGCCGATCGAGGTCTGGAACGAGCCCAACCTCGACGTCTTCTGGCTCGGCGCCGACGAGGCCGCCTACCACCGCCTCTACGAGATCACCGCCCGCACCATCAAGGACGTGGACACGTCGCTGCAGGTCGGCGGCCCGTCCATCTCGCCAGGCTCCGACGAGTGGATGCCGCGCTTCGCCGACTTCGTCACCGCCCGCGACGTGCCGTGCGACTTCCTCAGCCGCCACGCCTACACCTCGGGCCCGGCCCAGCACGTGCCCTTCGGCGTGCACCAGACGATGGGGCCCGCCTCCGGCCTGCTGGAGCAGTTCGCCACCACCCGCCGCCAGGTCGCCGGCGGCCCGCTCGCCGACCTGCCGGTGCACATCACCGAGTTCAACTCCTCCTACCGCCCCGACAACCCGATCCACGACACCGCCTTCAACGCCGCCTACCTGGCCCCCGTCCTGGCCGAGGGCGGCGAGCTGGTGGACTCCTTCTCGTACTGGACGTTCAGCGACATGTTCGAGGAGGCCGGGATCCCGACCTCGATCTTCCACGGCGGCTTCGGACTGCTCACCCACCGGCAGATCAAGAAGCCCACCTACCACCTGTACGCGTTCCTGGCCCGCATGGGCGACCAGCTCCTGACCAGGGGCGAGGACCACCTCGTGACCAGGGACGCCGCCGGCCGCGTCACCGTGCTGGCCTGGGCCCCGGTGGACGTCACGGGCGGCCCCGCCGTCTCCGGGCACACCGTGCGGCTGTCGATCCCGTTCCGCGGCGAGTCGGTGTTCATGCTGCGCTCGTCGGTCAGCGAGGAGATGGGCAACGCCTGGACGGCCTGGTCGGAAATGGGGCGTCCACGGTCACCTCATCCCAAGCAGCTCGATATCCTCCGGGAAGCGGCGGAACCGGTTCGCCGCCACCGGAGCCTGCCGGTCAACGGCGGGACGGTCGAGCTGGATCTGACGCTCGACCGGCACGAGGTCACGCTCGTCGAGCTCAGCCCGGTGGTGGACGAGACGCCGCCGTGGTGGGACGACAGCCGGATCCTCGGCCTGTAGGAGGGCAAGTGACCAGCGACGTGACGAGCACACGGAAGTTCGGCGCCGGCCCGCTCTCCCGGGCCTCCGCGCTCATCTACACCCTGCTGATCGTCGAGCTGCTGGTCCTGCTCACCGCCGTGCCAGGGCTGGCGGCGCTGGTCCTGCTCGACCGCTCCACCGGCAACGTGCCGCTGATGGCCGCCTGCCTGCTGCCCGCCGGGCCCGCGCTCTCCGCCGCCCTGTACGCCCTGCGGCACCGCAGCTCGGAGCTCACCGAACTGCACCCGGCACGGGCCTTCTGGCGCGGCTACAGGCTCAACTTCGGCGCCGCCCTGAAGATCTGGGTTCCCTGGCTCGTGGTGCTGGCCCTGGTCGGGACCAACCTGAGCAACTTCTCCGCCGCGGGCGTGCCGGGGTGGTGGGCCGCGCTCCTGGTCGTGCTGGCGGCCGGGGGGACGTTGTGGGTGGCCAACGCGCTGGTCATCACGTCGCTGTTCGCTTTCAGGGCGGTGGACGTGGCCAAGCTCGCGGCTTGGGGCCTGGGGCGGTTCCCCGGCGCCACCCTGGCGAACGCCTGCCTGCTCATCGTGGCCGGCGGGGTCACGCTGGTGGCCACCGAGGCGGGGCTGGCGCTGCTCGCCTCGGTGTTCAGCGCGACGCTGCTGTGGAACTCGCGTGCGATGGTCGGCGAGGTCGAGCGGCGCTTCACCCGCCAGTAGCAGCACAGCGCGGCGCCGCGGACCCGCGGCGCCGCGCGGCGGCCGTCAGTGGATGGGACGGCCGTGCGCGTCGGGCACCCCCGACTTGCGCAGGAAATAGGTGTTCACCTGGTCCCGCCACTCCTCAGCGCACCGGACCTGCTCGTCGAGCCGCTCCTTGACCCGCGCGTACAGCGCCTCGTCCACCGAGCCCGCCAGCTTCTCCCAGGCCAGCCGCATCGCCGCCGCCTCCTCGGCGCCCGCGAAGTGCGTGTCGTAGATGTGCTGGACGACCGTGCTGCCGCTCTGCAGCACGTGCTCGTAAGGCACGTGGTGGAAGAAGAGCAGCAGCTCGTCGGGGCACTCGGCGAGCGACTCGTACACCTCCGACCACGGCGCCGGATACTGCCCGGTGTAGCCGGTGCCGGTGGCGCGGGTGCGGTCCACGCCGACGCCGTCGCGGTCGGCGAAGTGGTAGGTGCCCCACGGCGTGTACTCGTACCCGTCCACGTCAGGGCCGTAGTGGTGGCCGGGGCGCACCATGAAGCCGACGCCGAGCGGCGCGGTGTAACGCTCGTACGTCTCCCACGAGCCGTCCATCATCTCGTGCAGCGTGGCGCGCACCAGGCCGGGGCCGCCGGGGAAGGTCAGGCCGATCCACTCGTCCAGGATCGCCGCCGGGTCGAGGTCAGGCGCCCAGGCGAGGCGGCCGAACGCGTACAGGTTGGCCTGGGCCAGCGGATGTCCCGTCCAGTACGGGTCGTCCCCCACGTTCGAGACCGCCGTCAGACCGCCGCCGGCCGCCACGTCGGCGACCGTGCGCTCGCCGGGACCCCAGAAGCGGAACCCGAGCACCTCGCTCCACATCGGGCCGAGATAGCAGACGTGCCGCTGCTGGCCCGTGTACTCCTGCGTCACCTGCAGCTCCACCGCGAGCCTGGTGCCCGGCATGGCGGCGATCACGGGGGAGACCGGCTCGCGCGTCTGGAAGTCCATCGGGCCGTACTTGACCTGCACGATCGCGTTGTCCCTGAACTGGCCGTCCAGCGGCGCGAAGTGGTCGTGGGCGGCGCGGGCGCGGTCGGTGGAGCGGTCGCGCCAGTCCTGGCGGTGGTTGTAGACGAACGCGCGCCAGAACACCACACCGCCGTGCGGGGCCAGGGCGTCGGCCAGCATGTTCGCGCCGTCGGCATGGCTGCGCCCGTACGCGAACGGCCCCGGCTGGCCCTCCGAGTCGGCCTTGACCACGTAACCACCGAAGTCCGGGATCGTCTCGTAGACGTGCGCCGTCGTGCGCGCCCACCACTCGCGCACCCCCTCGTCCAGCGGGTCGGCGCTGTCCAGGCCGCCGAGCACGATGGGGGAGGCGAAGTTCACCGACAGGTGCACGCGGATCCCGTACGGGCGCAGCTCCGCCGCGATCGCGGCGACCTCGCCGAGGCGGTCGGTCAGCAGGCGGGCCTCGGTGGCGTGCACGTTCACGTTGTTGATCGCGACCGCGTTGACGCCGGTGGCGGCCAGCAGTCGGGCGTACGCGCGGACCCGCGCCAGGTCCCCGCGCGCCGCGCCGTCCCGCCAGAAGATCGAACCGCCCGAGTAGCCGCGCTCGACCTGGCCCATCACCGGGTGGACGTCGATGTTGTCCCAGTGGTCCAGCATGCGCCGCCGCAGCGCCGGCCGGTGCGCCCTGGCCGGTCGGGCCTCGCCGAACGCGGCCTCGCCCAGCCGGACCACCTCGAACCATCCGTACAACAGGCCCGCGGGGTCGTCCGCCAGCACCACCGTGACGTCGTCATGGCGGGCCAGCACGAAACCCTCGGCGCCGATCTCCGGCTCCCGCACCGC
This sequence comes from Nonomuraea monospora, assembly GCF_039531895.1. Classification (NCBI taxonomy): domain Bacteria; kingdom Bacillati; phylum Actinomycetota; class Actinomycetes; order Streptosporangiales; family Streptosporangiaceae; genus Nonomuraea; species Nonomuraea monospora. The sequence goes on along the minus strand of NZ_BAAAQX010000034.1, from coordinate 104,337 downwards.
CTGCGCCTCGGGGGGCAAGGCGTCGGCGGACGACAGCGCCAGCACCAGGTCGAACGGCTCGCCGGGCGCCACCACGGCGCCGCCGTGCCGTTCACAGGCCTCGGCCGCCTCGGCCCGCACGGTCGCGGCGAGCGCCTCGCCGCCGAGGTCTGCAACGGGGCCGGGGAGCGCCTCGCCACCGAGGTCCGCAACGGGGCCGGGGAGCGCCTCGCCGCCGAGGTCTCCAACGGGGTCGGTGAGCACGAGCACGCGGCGCGACCCGGCGGCGCGGAACGCCTCGGGAGGCAGCCAGGCCGGATGCACGCCGGGCAAGGGGGGAACGGTCACGGGGGCTCCTTCAGATTTCGGCGAGCGGGCGGGGAAACGCCGCCCGGCCACCCGCCGGCAGCGGGTGAGTGCACTCGCACGCAGCGGTTATGCACAAAATCTATCGGTTCCCGCCGAGCCGCCCCCCACCGCCTCACGCGGTCGCGTTGAACGGCGTGAGCCACAGCCTGATCGAGGCCGGAGCGTGGTCTGGATGGAGATGGACCAGTCGGCCACGTCGTCGCAGGGGTAGAGCTCGCCGAGGCCCGATCAGAGGAACCGGTCACGGACGTAGTTGGCGGCCTCGGTGCGGTTACGCACGCCGATCTTGGCGAACGCGTTGTTGATGTGCGTCTTCACCGTCGTCCCCGCGATGAACAGCCGGGCGGCCATCTCGGTGTTGCTGAGCCCGCGCGCGATCAGCCGCAGCACCTCCACCTCCCGCGCCGTCAACCCGTCCGGACATTCGGTCACCGGCTCGGCGGCACTCCGCGACAGCACCTCCACCAGCCGCTTCGCCGCCACAGGCGAGAACGTGGACTGCCCCGCGGCGGCCGAGCGCAGCGCCGCGGCGATCTCGGCCCGTCCCGCGTCCTTGGTCAGGTAACCGCGCGCCCCCGCCAGCAGCGCCGCGTCCACCGACCGATCGTCGTCGTACGTGGTCAGTACCACGACGGCCACATCCGGATACTCGCGGACGATCCGCCGCGTGGCCTCCACGCCGTCCATGACCGGCATCCGCAGATCCATCAGCACCACGTCCGGCCGAGACTCCGCCACCAGCCTCAGCGCCTCCTCACCCTGGCCGGCGTCCCCAGCGACCTCGACGCCGTCCATCAGGCCCAGCAGCGCCACGAGGCCTTCGCGCATCACCTGCTGATCGTCCACGACCAGCACCCTCACCCCGGCACCTCCGACCACAGCCTCCGCACTCTCACTCACGCACCTCCGGCAGCTCCGCCCGAACCTCCCACATTCCGCCGATCGGGCCGGCGGTCAACGTCCCGCCCGTCAGCACCACCCGCTCCCGCATCCCGGCCAGCCCGAACCTGGGCCGCTCCGCTGGATGTTCCGCCTCGTGCGCCTGGGCCGGAAGCGGGTTGCGGACCGTCAGGTGGACGGACCGCTCGCCGTAGGACAGGTCGAAGGTGACCGGCTGGGCAGGAGCGTGCTTGGCGGCGTTGGTGAGAGCCTCGCGGGCCGTGCGCAGGAGGCAGACCTCGGCCGCCGGGGTGATCGGCCGCCGCGTCCCGGTCGTCCGCAGCTCGGCTTGTACGCAGTGGTCCCGGCGATGTTCGGTCACCAGGAGGCCGAGGGCGTCCGGCAACGGGGGTACGTCCTCGCGCAGGGCCGCCACCGCCGCCCGCGCCTCCACCAGCCCCTCCCTGGCGAGCCCGCGCGAGCGGCGGATGCGGGCCGCCGCACCCGCCACGTCCCCCCGCTCGGTCAGCAGCGCCTCGGCCACGTCCAGTTGGACGCCCAGCGCTCCCAGCGAATGCGCGAGCACGTCGTGCAGCTCCCGGGCGATGCGGGCCCGCTCGTCCAGGGCCATGGCGCGGGCCCGGTCCTGCAAGGCGCGGCGGTACTGGCGGCGGTGCAGCGCGAACAGCACCACGCACACCAGCACCGCGCCCTGCACCACGATCGACGCGCGGGGCCGGTCGAACCAGGTCAGGCTTGCGGCCATCAACGCCAGGTCGATCGCGGTGACCAGGCAGATGGCCGTCATGCTCGGCGTGAGATGCGCCGCGTACAGCAGCAGCATCGCGAACAGGAACACCGTGGGCGCCGCCGACTCCGACCCCGCCACCGTGGCCGCCACGGCGGACCCGATCGCGAGCAGGGGCGTGGCGGGCGGCGAGAAGCGGCCGTCGAACAGGACGAAGGCCAGCCAGCAGGCCATCGAGACTGCCAGCGCCGACCACACCGGTGCCGCCGACCGCTCCGGCGAGGCGACCACCAGCGACCAGGCGAGCACCAGCGTCAGCAGGGCCCTGGTCAGCCGCCCCGTCTCGGGGTCGTCGGCGGCCAGCAGCCGCGTGACCCGCCCCCACACCTCGCGCATGAGCTACCGGGAGTCCCGCAGGCTGAGAATCATGTCCACCAAGATAAGGCGGAACGCCACGAACCCGATGACCACGATCACGGCCACCACGGCGACCGCGATCAGGAACTTCCCGTTCACTTTGCCTCCGTTGGCGTCCAGCAGGCGCTGCAGCAGTTGAAGCCCTTTGTCCATGCCAGGAACGCTAGGGAAGCGGGTGGGTGGAGCGGCACGTCGGAAAGGTGGAGATGGGGGTGGAGACGGCCGGCCGCCCTCCTCCTATTCGGAGTCGCCCTGGGAGCGGGCGGGGCCGTTTCCGCGGACCCTGCCCGGCGGCTGGCGGGTGCGGCTCGGAGTGACGCTCGCCGGGCTGGGGGCGACGGCCGGGGCCGGGGTCCTGTCCGGGCGGGCCGCCTGGGCTCCCTGACCGGCCGACGGTGAGACGGCCGGGCCGGGCTTCGACGCCTCACGCACGCCCGCCGACGGCGGCACCGCGCCCGCCTTGCGCACGGGGCTGCGACTGGGGCGTGGAGTGGCCTGCGAAGGGGATGGGGGAGCCGCGCCGGTGGTGGGCGCGATCGGGGCGGGGGCCGAGCGCGGGCTGGTGGGCGCGACCGGGGCGGGGGCCGAGCGCGGGCTGGTGGCGGCGACCGGGCGGCCGGTGCGGACGTCTTCGCGTGTCTCCCCGCGGGACTCCGCGCCGGCGCCCGGGGTGGGTAAGGGGTCGAACGAGGTGGAACTGCCGGGCAGGGCGATCAGGACGGCGGCGAGCGCCAGGTTCAGTACGCCCACCAGCAGGGTGGAGACCCGCAGGGCCAGCCCCCGGCGGCGGCGCCGCTCCTCGGCCTGGTCGGTCAGCACTTGCGGCACGTTCCTGCCGATGCCATGCGGGGGTGTCCTCCAGGGCGCGGGGCGGATGAGTCCCTCGATCTAGGCATGGATGGACTCGTGGGTCAAGCCCATCCTATGAAGATCACCGGCCTCGGGGCGAAGCCGGGTGTGAAAGGAATCAGGCCCTTCGGTTGAGTACAGGTGTGACTGCCAACATGACGGCTCCACGCCGGCTCACCCAACAGGGGGCGATGAGCGATGCGGAACTGCTGGAGGCGTCGTACCGCAGGCCGGAGCGGTTCGGCGAGATCTACGACCGGTACTTCGCCGAGATCCACGCCTATCTGGGGCGGCGGCTCGACCAGCAGGCGGCCGACGATCTCGCGTCCGAGGTGTTCCTCACCGCGTTCAGGAAGCGTGAGACCTTCGACGCGGAACGCGGCGAGGTACGCCCGTGGTTGTACGGCATCGCCACGAACCTGATCGGCCTGCACCGGCGCGCGGAGACGAGGAAGCTGGCGGCGCTGCGCCGCAGCTCGGCGGCCGGGGAGCGGCCCGAGCACGGCCACGAGGAGCGGGTCATCAGCCGCGTGGACGCCGAGAGCGAGCAGGCGCGGCTGGCGGCCGAGCTGGGGGCGCTGTCCGACGGCGACCGCGACGTGCTGCTGCTCAGCGCGCTGGGCGGGCTGAGCCACGACGAGGTGGCCACGGCGCTCGGCATCCCGTACGGCACCGTCGGCTCCCGCCTGTCCCGCGTACGCAGGAAGCTCCGTGCCGCCCTGGGCGGCGTCAACCCGCTGTCTGGAGGAAACGATGGATGACTACCGGGCGGTGCGCGACCTGCTGCCCGCGCCCCCCTTGGACCCCGAGGTGGAGAAGGCCGGTCGTGAGCGGCTGAACGCCGCGTTCGCCCAAGAGCGGGCGCCGGGCGGCGTGTCCGCGCAGGAGCGGGCGCTGGGCGGCGTGTCCGTGCGGAAGCGGGCGCTGGGCGGCGTGTCCGTTCGGAAGCGGGCGCTGCGCGGGAGGCGCTGGGCGGGCGCGGGGACGGCTCTGGCGGGCGCGGTCGCGGCGGCGGCCGTGGTGGTCGCCTCGGTGGTCGCCTCGGCCGCACCCGCGTCGCAGGTCGGCGAGCAGGCGGTGAAGCCGGTCGCGGTCGCGCCGCTGGGGGCGGACCGGATGTTGCTCGCGGCGGCCGAGACGGTCGCCAGGCAGCCGGACGAAGGCGCTTGGTGGGGCAGCACCCTGGTGAACGGGCGTGAGTTCGACGACCCAGGGCACCGGTACCGGCTGCGCCAGAGCGAGTCGGCCGAGGTGTGGATCCCCGCCGATCCCGAGACCCGCACCTGGTACCGCACCAGGTACCTGGGGGCCGAGCCCGTGAGTGAGCGGGACGCGGAGGCCTGGCGGGCGGACGGCTCGCCCGGGTCGTGGCGATACGGGGCGAACCCGCCCGGTCTCGTCACGGACGAGCGGGCGGACGGCGTCGTGAACGGCGCGGCGGGCCGGGCGCGGACGTGGTCGAGCGAGGACTGGGACTTCCGGGTGGTGCTCGCCGGCGAGCCGCTGACCAGGATGAACGACGTCCCGGACACGCCTGAGGGGCTGCGTGCCAGGTACGGGGCGGGCGTGGACGACCGCGCGCTGGTCGACCACGTCGTCCGGCTGCTGGTCTACGCGCCGGTGACGAGCGGGACGAGGGCGGCCGCGTACCGGCTGCTCGCCTCTCTGCCGGGCGTGACGGCCGCCGGAGCCGTGACGGACGTGCTCGGGCGGCCGGGGGAGGCGCTGGAGTACCGGTCGGACGAGCTGCCGGTCACCGGGTACGCGGGGGAGACCCGGACGCGGCTGGTGATCGATCCCGCCACGGGAAAGCCCCTGTCGATCGAGACGCGCACCGCCCCCGACGGGCGGCTCCTGGAGTACACGGCGATCCGGGAGAGCGTCTGGACGGATGACAACCCTCTGAAGAAGGAGTCGAAATGAGAGTTCTCGCAGTCGCGGTGGCGACGATGGCCGGCCTGGCGCTGGGCGCGGCGCCCGCCCGGGCGGCGGAGCCGGAAGGCGCGTACTGGCGGGTCAAGGAGATCCTGACCATGGACCACGGCCGCCCCGTGGGCAGCGGTTACCGGCTGGTGGAGCGGCGGGCGTCGGTCACCTGGACGACCAGGGACAACAGGTCGTGGTTCGGTTACCGGCCGCTGGGCGCCTGGCCGAAGACGCCGCAGGACGAGGCGGCCTGGAAGAAGGACGGCTCGCCGGACTCGTGGACGTACCGCACCGAGGGCATGAAGATCTCGCTGTCCACCAAGCCGGGCAAGGGCTGGGTGAAGAGGCAGAGCGCCCGTGACAGCGTGTTCATGCTGGGGGAGAGACCGATCACCTATCAGCAGCTCCAGGGGCTGCCCGCCGACGCCGCCGGCATCAGGGCGTTCGTCGGGAAGAGGGTGGATCAGTTCATCGACCAGGCCGTGGAGGACGCCAGGACCGACGCGCCGAAGGCCACGAGGAACGACTGGGTGGCCGAGAGGGACCGGTACGTGGCCGAGTACCTCGTCCAGCTCCTCTACCAGAGCCCGGTGGCGGAGCGGACGCGCGGCGCCGTGTACGAGGCGCTGAAGACCACCAAGGGCGTCACCGACCTCGGCCAGGCGAAGGACTCGCTGGGCCGCGCCGGTCAGAAGCTGAGCCTGCCGGTCACCAAGGACGCGGCGCGCACGCAGGTCATCGTGGACACCAAGGCCATGACGCTGCTGGCCCAGCACCTCGAGCTCACCGGCGGCAAGGCCGGGACCAGGGACACCACGTACGAGGCGGGCTGGACGAACGAGAAGCCCGCCGTGCCCGCCGCCGGCTGAGCGAGCGTACCCAAATCGTTCCAAACCCCCTTGAGCGGCTGCGCTATGATCACATCGGACAACACGCTCGCGCCGCTCACGGGACTCGAGGAACGATGTCGAGCATGAAAGAGGTCGCCCGGCTGGCCGGGGTCTCCGTCGGCACCGTGAGCAACGTGCTCAACCGGCCGGAGATGGTCGCGCCCGACACCCTGCGACGGGTGCGGGAGGCGATCGAGCGGCTCGGCTACGTGCGCAACGGCTCCGCGAGGCAGTTGCGGGCGGGGCGCAGCCGCATCATCGGGGTGGTCGCGCTCGACTTCGGCAACCCGTTCTTCATCGACGTCCTGCGCGGCGTGGAGACCGCCGCCCAGCGGGCGGACGTCACGGTGATGGTGTTCAACAGCAACAAGGACGCCCACCGCGAGGCGGGGCTGCTGGAGACGTTCGAGGAGCAGCGGCCGATGGGCGTGCTGATCACGCCGGTGAACGACAGCGGCGAGGAGGAGCGGCTGAGCAGGCTCGTCTCGCGCGGCATCCCGGTGGTGCGCTTCGACAGCTCGGCCAGCCACAGCGGCGGCTGCGCGGTCGCGGTGGACGACGTGCTGGGGGGCCGGCTGGCGGGCGAGCACCTGCGCGAGCGGGGGCACAGCCGCATCGCCTTCGCGGGCGGCCCGCTCACGGTCCGCCAGGTGCGCGAGCGGCGCGACGGCCTGGCGGGCGTGCTCGGCCCTGACGACACGCTGACCGTGATCCCGTTACCCGACCTGACGGTGGCCACCGGCCGCACGGTCGGCAAGGAGATCGCGGATCTGCCCCCCGGCGAGCGGCCCACCGCGGTCTTCTGCGCCAACGACCTGGTGGCGATCGGGGTGCTGCAGGAGATGACGCTGCGCGGCCTGCGGGTGCCCGCCGACCTGGCCATCATCGGGTACGACGACATCGACTTCGCCGCGGCGGCGGCGGTGCCGCTGTCGTCGATCAGGCAGCCGCGCGAGCAGCTCGGCCACACGGCGGCCACGCTGCTGCTGGAGGAGGCCAACCGGGCGGGCGACCACGAGCACCGCCAGGTCATCTTCCAGCCCGACCTGGTCGCCCGCGCCTCGACGACGGCGCGCGTCCGGGCGAATTAGTTTTCCCGGTTTTTCGTTCATCGCCCCGGGAATAATTCGTTCGGCAATTCGCCGACAGCTCGAAGGAGAAGCATGATTGCGCTCCTTGTCATCGATGCGCAGCAGGAATACTCCCGTTCCGGCTCACTGCCCGTCGAGAGATTCGATCAGGCGATCGGCAACATCAAACGCCTGCTGGAAACCGCGCGATCGAGTGACGTCGCCACGGTGGTGCACGTCCGCCACATCAGCAAAGTGCCCGGGGATCAGAGTTTCGACGCGGGCAGCCCGGGGATCGACTTCGTCGACAGTGTCCGGCCGCTGCCGGACGAATTGGTGGTCACCAAACATTACATCGGCTCGTTCTCGAATCCCGATCTGGACCGGTTCCTGCGCGCCCAGCAGGTGGACCGGGTGGTGATCTGTGGATTCACCTCGTTCATCTGCTGCGACACGACCTCCCGCGAGGCGGTGCAGCTCGGTTACAAAGTCTTTTACGTGGACGACGCGATCAGCGAATTCAGCCTGGGCAATATCACCGCCCAGGATCTGCATCGCACGGTCGCGGCCGTCCAGGGCGCGGTGTTCTCGACGGTGACCACCACCGAGGACGCCGTCGCGCTGCTCGCCGGCAAGGTGTGATGCCGGGCGGCGGACGGGTGGACGGCGCCGTCCACCCGTCCGCCGCCGGGCGCTCAGACGGGGATCACCCTGATCGACGGGTGTCCCTCGGTGTTGAGGTAGAGCCGTTCCTTCTTGTCCTCCTGCTCCAGCTCCACGACCAGCCGGTACCGGTAGGTGCCGGGCCTGAGGCTGGGCAGGACGGTGCCGGCCCAGTAGTAGTAGACGGGCGTCAGGTCGTCCCGCATGCGGTCGGGCGCACCGTAGATCTTCAGCTCGATGCACACCTTCTTCTCGGCGACGTCCTCCTCGTCACCCGCCTCGACGTCCAGGAAGACGATGTTGTTGATCTTCGGCATGGGCGGCCAGGTGCCGTCGCGGCGCCGTTCCATGTCGATCGGCCGGATGATCCAGTTGAGCACCTGGCCCGGCTTGCAGACCGTTTCGAGCCGCGCGGTGCCCTGGCCTGAGCCGCCCACGCTGTTGTCCACCATGTACATGGAGCCGGCCAGCGACTTGTGCTCGGTGGCCTTCTCCATGTCCACGAGCGTGACGATGTTGAGCTGGACGGAGTTGAGCTGCCCGGGGTTCTGCTTCTCGACCTTGCCGGAGCTCGCCCTGGTGGCTGGCATGACCATCGGCGTTGCCTCCTTCAGCCCACCAGCGTGGGCGACAGCGTGGTGACGATCGGCTCGGTGCGCGTTCCGACCAGGAACTTGATCCGGTACGGGACCACGTCGATGTCGTCCTTCTTGACGGTCCCGATCCAGTACGCGACGTCGGTGCCCGGATACACCTTGCGCTCCGGCTCGATCACGTCCTTGTCGACCTCGATGGCGGCGATCCCGACGAACGCCTCGCACTCCAGCGCCAGGCAGTTCCACAGGACGCGGTCCCCGGCGTGCACGCGGGTGCGCAGCTCCTCGGTGCCGAAGCCGGTGGAGCCGCCGGCCTTGTTGGTGTCGTACAGGTACAGGTGGCCGCGCACGCTGCCGGCGGCCAACGCGCCGACGGCGTCCAGGACGGCGGTGATCGAGATCGGGGCCCTGCTGCTGTTGTTGTCCCGCGTCTTCGCTCTGGGTGGCACGGTTCCTCCTCGGGGGGTGGGGTTCAGGCCGGCGGGATGGGCAGCAGGCCCAGGCCCGACTTGGTGAAGGCGTTGCGCTTGGGCTCCGAGACGATCCTGAGCTTGGACTCGCAGGTCAGGTCCACCGGCTCCCACGTCCAGTCGCCGCCCTGCATCAGCAGCCGGTGGAGCTGGATGGACATCGTGTACGTGTACGTGCCCGGCCGGGTCGAGTCCACGGTGGCCGACCAGTACCAGCCGTCGGTCACCATGTCGGGGGAGCCGTACTCGGCCGGATACATGATCTTCTTGTCGACCGCCTCGCCGTAGATGTCGGTGATCACGGGAGGCGGGTAGGTGTGCGCCGCCGCGCCGTCGTAGGAGATGACGTTGCCGGTCACGTCCAGGATCTTCTGAGTGGCGGGACCGCGCGTGCGCCTGGTGCTCTTGACGCGCGTGCCGAGCGTCTGCTGGAGGTGGCTGAGCTGCGCCGCCGCGTCGCCCCCCTGGTTGGCGGGCTTGTGCACCATGGCTTCGAGCTCGGTCAGCGCCTCCCGGTCGGTCTGGCGGGCCCGCTCGGCCTCGTAGCCGCGGGGCACGGTCGGCGGGATGGAGCCCAGGCTGTACGGCAGCCAGTTCAGCACCTGCTCGCTCGCCTGCGACCCGTCGCGCCAGTAGGAGCCGTGGATCGCGGTCACCAGCTCGCCGGTGCCCTCGCCCTCCGAGCCGTGCAGCTTCATGTTGTCGAACAGGTACGTGTTCCCCTCCAGCGTCTTCGTCTCCAGGGCGTTGGCGACGTCCACGAGCAGGATGATCGCGAGTTGCTGGGGCATGGGCTTCCTTCCCTAGATCCGCATCAGCGAGGGCGTCTCGACGTACAGCACGCTGTAAGGGCCTTCGTACATCTGGAACTCCAGCCGGTAGCGGTAGGCCACCCCCGGCACCATGTAGTACGGCACCACCCCGGCCCAGATCTCCAGGTCGAGCTTCTCGCTCTCCGTGGTGGGGGCGCCCGCCACGGCGGTGGGCCCCGGCGGGAAGGCGCCGGGACCGTGGCCCGCCGCCGCGTACGCGGGCTGGGCGGGCTGTGGCGCCGGAGCAGGGCCCTCCCAGCCGGCCTGCGGAGCCGGGTAGGCGGGCGCGCCGGGCGGCGGCTGCAGCCGGAGGAACTCGATGTTCTTGATCTCGACAGGCGTCTGCAGGTCCACCGCCAGCGCGGTCCACTGCACGACCTGGCCCGGCTGGACGATGGTGCACAGGTCAGGCGTCCCCTGTGCCCGGCTCGCGAACGAGCCGTCGTCGATCAGGACCAGGTTCCCGTTGAGCAGCGAGCGGTCGGACAGCGCCCCGATGACGTCCACCAGGGCGATGATGCTCACCTGCGGTTTCACGGCCACTTCCGATCTCCTTTCCGGGGGTCAGCCCCTGTCGCGGACCAGCGGCACCTTGCCGACGTTCGTCCGCTCGATCTCCGGGGACGAGCGCGGCACGAACCGCAGGTGGAACCGGTAACCGGTCTTCTCGATCGAGGCGGGGTTGGCCTCCCCCTGGTTGAACAGCGACAACGAGCGGGGCAGCGCGTTGACGAACACGTGGTGCGCGCCGTACGGGCCGATCGCCGCCTCCGTCGCGTACGTGAGCGCCGCGACGTCGTCCACGGCGGCCAGCAGCGTGATCGAGCGCTCCTCGCGCTGGTTGACGAACTGCACCTCGTGCGCCACCTCGTCCAGGTCCACCGGCGCGACCAGCCGCAGGTCCTCGCGTACCGCCTCGTAGGCCCGCGCGGCGGAGTACTGGCTGTCGGCGATGTGCAGCACGTCGCCGGTCCGCCCGGCGAACTCGAACCGCTCGGCGCGCGGGCCAGGCCCGCCGAGCCGGGGCCTGCGGATCATGCGGTCGCCGAGCTTGAGCCGCAGCAGCGGCGCCTCGTGCGCGTGCAGGCGGGTGACGACCAGCTCACCCTCCTCGTCGTCCCCGACCCAGCGGCCCTGCTCGTCCACGATCTCGACGAGGTGCAGGCCCGGCACCGCCGACAGGCACGGCGAGGACTCCTCCAGTTGCAGGCCGACGGTCTCGGCCTGGGTCGCGGCGAAGTAGCTGAGGATAGTCAGGTTGGGGTAGAGCGCCTTGAGCTCGGCCCGCTTGCGGTGCGCGAGCACGCCGCTGCCGTACAGCGCCACCCGGAAGCTCTCCCTGGCCTCACGCTTGAGCCCCTGACCGAGGTCGGCCAGGATCGCGATGCCGGCGCTGATCCCCATCAGCGCCTTCGGCCCCGGGTAGGAGAACATGTGCTCCAGCACCCCGGCGGTGACGGGCCCCGCGCCGATGTAGTTGACGCCGGGCACGTGCTGCAGCACCCCGCCGACCATGGTGCCGCTGCTCCACATCTGATAGTCGGCCAGCGTGGTGAACAGCCACTTCGGGCCGTCTTCCTGGAAGTGCCGGTCGAGCTGGTACGCGCCCAGGAAGCGCCCGGCGACCCGGTAGGTGTCGTGCAGCTCGCGCAGCGCGTACACGACCTCCAGCGGTGCGCCGCCGCTGGTGCCGCCGCTCGCCACGACCTCGAACCCGCCGTGGTCGAGCGGCACCACCAGGCCGGGCCGGCCCTCCATGTACAGGTCGCGCTGGACGTCCTTGTCGGCCATCGGGATGGCCTGCCAGTCCTCGTACGTGATCGGCCCGCCCCCGTCGGGACCCCAGGCGCGCAGCCGTTCGCGCCAGGCCGGGTTGAGCCGCACGGTGTTGACGAGCTGGCGCAGGCGGCGCAGCACCAGCGCGTCCTGCGTCTCGTGCGGCAGCTCGCTGTACGGCGTGCGGTAGGCCCGCTCGAACTCCCGCATCTTGCTCGCGAAGGACGGCAGCCCGGTCACCGCCTCCGCGGAGGCCGGCGCCAGCTCCTCCTCGGGGATCAGCTTGGCCGCCAGCGTGCGCGGATCCGGGGTCGTCCGGCTCATCGGCGTCCTCCCACGTGCTGCTGGTCGTCCTGCCGGCCGCCGGACAGCTCCTGGCCGACCGCCCTGATCTCGGCGAGCAGCATCCGGAAGTGCTCCTCGGTGATGAGGTGGTTCATCATCACGACGCGCAGCGCGGCGACGCCGCCGACGTCCACCTTGGAGATGAAGAACGTGCCCTGGAGCTTGATGCGGTCCCTGATCGTCACCTGGAGGCGGTGCACGTCCTCGTCGCGGACCCAGCCGGGGCGGTAGCGGAAGCACAGGATGTTCGACTCCGGGTAGTGCGCGGTCTCGAAGTCGGGCTCGGCCAGCAGGATGCGGTGCACGTCCCTGGTCAACCGGCACAGGTACTCGATCTTCTCGGCGAACAGGGCCCTGCCGTACATGGCCCACACGACCCACAACGGCATGATCATGGGGCGTTTGGTGCACTCGATGGTCTTCCCGCCGCTGTCCAGCGCGGCGTAGCTGTCCGGCTCCTCGTCGAAGACGTAGCTGGCGCGCTGGCGGAAGGCCCGGCGGCTCTTGTCCTTCTCGCGGTAGAACAACAGCGTGCACGGCGCGGGCGTGAACATCATCTTGTGCGCGTCCCAGGTCAGCGAGTCGGCCAGCTCGATGCCCTTGAGCCGGTGGCGGAGCTGGTCCGACACCAGCAGGCTGGCGCCGTGCGCGCCGTCCACGTGCAGCCAGATGTCACGTTCCGCGGCGACCCCGGCGAGCCGGTCGATGGGGTCGAACGCGCCGACCGACGTGGTGCCGGCCGAGGCCACGAGGCAGAACACGCGCAGGCCGCGCCGCTCCGCCGCGTCCAGCGCGGGGCGTACCCGGTCCATGTCGATCTGCTGCTCGTCGTTCAGCGGGAGGCGGACGATCTGCGCCTCCCCGATGCCCATGACGCCCGCCGTGCGGGAGACGCTGTAGTGCACGTCGTCGCCGACGGCGATGGCCGGACGGGCCTGGCCCAGGCAGGCGGCGCCGCCCTCCGTCCAGAAGCCGGGGAACCTGTCGTTCCTGGCGGCCAGCAGCGCGGTCAGGTTGGCCAGCGAGCCGCCGGACGTCGTCACCATCGCGAAGCTGTCCGGCGGCCAGCCGATGAAGCGGTTGAGCTCGTCGGCCATGATCTTCTCCACCACGTTGGGGAGCTGGCCGGCCTCGTAGAACGACGACGGCTGGTTCACCACGGAGCTGACGAAGTCGATGACGCCGGCGAGCGGCACGGTGCTGGAGAACTGCCGGCCCATGTAGCCCGGCGAGTGCACCTGGATGCCTGTTCTGACGTACAGGTCGATGATGGCGGCGAGCCGGTCCTCGTCGTGGCCCGCGATGTGCTCCCGCTCCGTCGTCATCAGGGCCCTGGCCGCCCGCGACAGCACGGCGGGCTCGGTCAGGGACAGACCTTTGATCGAGAGATCGGCCAGGTGTTTCTCCAGCTTGGCCACAGTCGTCTCGGAGCTCTCTCGGAACAACCGGACGTCGAACGGTTTGAGCCACTGTGTCAACGCAGCCTCCGTTTGAATGTTCACCCGAATTTCGCGCACGCCGAACTGGGCCATGGAAATCCGATATCCCGGCGGGAGAATGTGATTAACGATCGTTCCACCGGGCCCCAAGGGCGTGCGCGACCATGACGGTGCTCACCTGGGAAAGGCTCCTCCAATTCCCCCGGGCGGAGGTCCGGGCGGTACAGCAGGAAATCGCCGTACATCCTTACCGTGACCCGGCCAGTGGAGGGGAGAAGGCCGGCGTTGCAAACAAGCCGGATCAAAACATGAATCCGGAGGCAGCGCAATAGGTGTCAGGCGTGTCACAGGGAGTGGGATAATATCAAGCCCGCATACCCCTGCGTGGTCGCGCCAATACGACACGGTGAAACTTCTTTTCGGCCGCCGGAGTTTCCCGATGGCGCGGCCGAATAAAAAAGCCGGCCGGAGCGGTCCGAAAAGTGCGCGGAGCCGCTCCGGCTGAGTGGTAAGTCAGGCGCCGTGCCCGTGATGCGCGGGAACGTCCAGGGTCGGGTTGCGGTCGAAGAAACCATGGGGCTTGAGCGTGAATCCCGTGTGGTCCACCGGCATGACCGGCCAGTCCTCGGGCCGGGGCAGGTGGGTCAGGCCGAACACGTGCCAGACGACGAGCGAGCGGCCGTCGAGGTCGCGGTCTGCGGCGGCGAAGGCGGGCAGCCCGGCGCCGCCCGGATGCTGGTTGACCAGGAAACCGGCCGGGTAACGCTCGTCCGGGTCGTACGCGGTGACCCACAGGTGCCTGGTCGCGAACGCGGCCCGCGCCGCGATGGAGGAGCCGGGATCGGCCAGCAGCACCGGCTTGCCCTCGGGCTGCAGCACGTACGCCACCGGCCGCCCCATCGCGTTGAGCGAGGACGGGTTCGTGATGTGCCAGGCCCGCTGCACGGCCGGGTCGGCCAGGCGCTGCGCCTGCCCCTCCCGCAGCAGGGGAGTGCGCCGGAAGGTGAAGGCGTTGCCGCGCGGGTTGCCCGGCCCCATCGGGACGCGGGCCAGCTCGACCTCCTCGACCCGGTTGGCGGGCCCGTCCACGGCCATGTCGAGGCGGGCGCAGAACAGGTGCTGGTGGTAGGGCGCGGCCAGGCCGGGCGCGACCTCCGTGGCGTACGCCGACTCGCCCCGCGGGTAGGCCGAGGTGAACAGCACGCCGGTCGCCTTGGCCTCGAACGCGATGGCGCCGTCCAGGTAGAGGTACCAGTAGAAGCCGTAGTCGTAGTTGCCGACCGTGGCGAAGAACGACAACACCAGGCGGCGCTGGCGGCGCACCTCCGAGGAACCCGTCCACAGATCCGTGTGCTTCCACAGGATGCCGTGGTCCTCCTCGTGCAGGCAGATCGCGTTCGGCAGGGTGCGGGCGGCGCCGTGCTCGTCGGCGATGACGGCGTCGAGGTAGGTGATCTCGCCGACGCAGTCGCAGCCCCGCTCCAGGGAGTTGGCGTACTGGCCGAGGAGGTACTCGCCGACGTCGAAGTAGTTCTGCCAGGAACGGACGGGGGACGGGTCGGCGTAGGGCACGACCATCTCGGCGATCGAGGCGCGGTGCACGATCGGCCGATCGCGGCCCGCGTCGCGGTCGTGGAAGGCGATCTGGTGCAGGACGAGCCCCTCGCGTACGTCGAAGCCGATCCGCAGCGACCAGTTCTCCCAGCGCAGCAGGTTGCCGTCGAGGGTGAAGCTGGGGCCCTCCGGCTGGGTGATCTCGATGGGCCGCTGCGTGGTACGCGCGGGCCCCGTGACGGCGGCGTCGTCGAAGTTGCCGGACACCGACGGGATCGGCACCGGGCCGAAGTCGATCACCTGGTCCACCGTGCGGTTCAGCACGTCCACGTACGCGACGAGGCCGTCCACCGGGTGCGCCCAGGCGTGGTCCTTCTCGTGCTCCTGCACGAAGGCGAGCCCGCGCAGGATCCGGCGGCCCGCCTCGCCGGGGTACTCGCCGGCGTACACGCCCGCCGAGAGCGGCGCCACCCTGACCTTGGCGACGTCCAGCCCCCGGGTCTTGAGCGCGGCGATCCACCGCTCGTCGGTGGCCAGCACCTCCTCGACGATCCCGAACTCCGCGTCCAGCACGGGCGGCTGGCCGTCGAGCGCCGGATCCAGCGTGCGGTCGGACTCGATCGTCCCCCGGGTCAGCGAGACGACCACGTCGCGGGGCGCGGCCCCGGCGGTGTCGAGCAGCAGCACCCTGACCCTGCGGTCGGGCGGGGCGGCGGGCGAGTAGGTGAGCAGCGCGTCCTTGGGCGGCTCCGCGATCCCCGCGTACGCGAAGCGGGTGGTGTCCTTGATCAGCCCGGCGGCTGCCAGCACGGTCCGGGCGGCCGCGATCTCGCCTGGGGACAGCGGGTCGAGCGGGTGCGGCGTGGCGGTCATGGCTTCTCCCTCTGCCGACGAGTTCCGCCGACGAATACCGGCGAGGAACGTCGCCGTCAGCGAACACCACGACGGCGGTGATTTCCAGGGCCGTCGAGCCGGGCGGGCCGTGAGCGGCGTCCTGCCGGGGTCGTCGCGCGCCGGATCAGGGCTCGGGCCGGTCACCGCCTTGCGGGGCCAGGGCGTTGACGATCCTGGACAGGAGCGCCGCCCACTCCTCGTCCGCCACCCCGTGCAGATCCGGCGTGACCAGCGCGCTGCCCATCCCGAGCAGCAGGCAGAAGTGCGCCACCGCCTCCGGCGACAGCCCGGGGTCCAGCTCGCCGTCCCCCTGCGCGACCCCCACGAGGTCGGCGATCCACTCGGCCCGCTCGCCCACGTAGTCGCGCATCGACCCGGCCACGTCCTCGTCCCTGCGCGCCGCGACCAGCGCCTCGACCACCAGGTAGCCGAGGGGATCGCGCCGCCGGGTCAGCGTGCGGCCGATGGCGAGCAGCAGCTCCGTGGCCGACCGGTCGGGGTCGGCGACGAACAGGCTGGCGAGCTGGTTGCGCCCGTGCGCGCGCAGGGCCGCCACGAGCAGCTCGGCCTTCGAGCCGAAGTGCGCGTACAGGGCGCCGTTGCTCACCCCCGCGGCGGCGGCGATGTCCGCCACGCGCGTGCCGTCGTAGCCGCGCTCGGCGAAGACCTCGGCGGCGGCGCGCAGCAGCCGCTCACGTGTCTCCGCGGCGGTGACTCCCGCGATGCGTCCCATGGTCGAATTTAAAATTTCGTTCAATTATCTCGTCAAGAGCGGCTTCAGGGCCTCCTCGGGGTGGAGGGATGTCCCCGTTTGATCTACTCTGAACCGGCGAGGGGAGTACTTCCAAAGAGCCGGCCCGGTCAGTACGGACGTCCCGCGCGTCCCCGGACGGCCACCCTTTGGGTGAAGGAGACCTCGAACGGTTGGATCTGTTCGAGGGAGGTATTCCCATGTCCGCGGGGACATTTTCGCATGCCTTGGAGCTGCGCACCATCGCTTCACCCACACTCTGGATCATCACGGTCGCGGCCCTGTTGCTGCTGCTGGTGGTGGACATGCTGATCACTCGCCGGCCGCGCGAGGAGAGCATGCGCGAGTCGGTCGGCTGGTCGGTCTTCTACCTGCTGCTGCCCGTGTTCTTCGGCTTCTACCTGTGGGCCGGTCACGGCGGCGGCGTGGCGGTCGAGTTCTTCACCGGGTTCGTGGTGGAGAAGTCGCTGTCGGTGGACAACCTGTTCGTCTTCATGCTGCTGCTCGCGGCCTTCGCGGTGCCGTCCGCGCTGGCCAGGCAGGTGCTGCTGTACGGCATCGTCGGGGCGCTCGTGCTGCGGGTCGTCTTCATCTGGCTCGGCGCCGCCGCGCTGCAGAGCGGCACCTGGGCGTTCCTGCTGTTCGGCGCGATCCTCATCGTGACCGCCGGCAAGATCGTCCGGGACGTGCTGAAGGGCGGCGAGCAGGAGGTGGACATCTCCTCCATGCGGACCGTCCGGCTGGTGCGCCGCTTCGTGCCCGTCACCGACGACTACCGCGGCTCGCGGCTCGTCGTGCGCGAGCGGGGGCGGCTCGCGCTCACCCCGCTGGCGCTGGCCGCCATCGCCATCCTGGCCACGGACATCGTCTTCGCCGTCGACTCCGTGCCGGCCGTGTACGGGGTGACGGAGGACCCGTTCCTGGTCTTCGCCACGAACGCGTTCGCGCTGCTCGGCCTGCGGGCGCTGTACTTCGTCCTGCAAGGGGTGCTGACCAAGCTGCGGCACCTCAACCACGGGCTCGGCGTCATCCTGGCGTTCATCGGGGTCAAGCTGGTGCTGCACTGGGCTCACGGGATCTGGACGTGGGTGCCGGAGATCCCGACACTGGCCTCGCTCGGGGTGATCGTGGGGGTGCTGGTCGTCGTCACGGTGACGAGCCTGCTCGCCAACCGGCGTGACCGGCTGCGCGGCGCCGTCGCGGCGGGGGACGAGACGCCAGAGGCGATCCAGGAACCGGCAGGGGAGCGCTAGCCTTCCGCGTCCGGACGCGCCCGCGGGGCACTCGCACCCCGCCTCGCGGGCTCCCCGTTGGGACGGCGCCGCCACACTAGTGGCACCCGCCCGCCACGCAAGAGCACCGCTCGGGCGTCCGGCGGCGCGCCCCACGGCAGGCCACGCGACAAACCCGCCGGTCGAGCCCCTTGCCGCCCCGCAACCCCGTCCCCCACGCCAATGCGCGCGAGGCAGGGCTACACGGGGCGGCCCGGGGAAACGTCAGTGGGGGAGATTAATCTGTGCGCTGTCCCAGCGTTCGACCGGAGGGGGAGCGATCGTGGGGTCTTTCGAGGGCAGTGGGCTGCCCCCGGATGACGTCGTCGTCGGAGCTCTGCGCGCCGGCGACGAGGCGATGTTCGCGGTGCTGCTCGACACCTGGTCCCGGGGCATGCTCCGGGTCGCCAGGTCGTACGTGTCCACCGACCACTCAGCGGAGGAGGTCGTCCAGGACACCTGGCTGGCGGTGATCGACGGGATCGACGCCTTCGAGTCGCGTTCCTCGGTGAAGACGTGGGTGTTCCGCATCCTGGTCAACACCGCCAAGAAGCGCGGCGTCCGCGAGAGCCGCACGCTGCCGTGGAGCACGTTCGAGCGGGACGGCGGCCCGTTCGTCGAGTTCGGCGCGGCCAGGGGCGGCCGGTTCGACGGCGCGGCGGCGTGGCCGACGCCCGAGGGCGAGGCGCTGGCGGCCGAGGTGCGGGTGCTGATCGCCGAGGCGCTCGGCCGGCTGCCTCCCCGGCAGCGGGTCGTGATCACCTTGCGTGACGTGGAGGGATGCACCTCCGACGAGGTGTGCGAGATCCTGGAGATCTCCGCGGCCAACCAGCGGGTGCTGCTGCACCGCGCCCGCACCGCGGTACGCGGCTGGCTCGCGGACTACTACGAGGCCGTCAAACAGCCCGAGTGAGGTCGCGCGGCCCCATCGGGCCCGTGCAGCGGCGACAATGAGTGAAACGGTTCATCCCAGAGACGAGGGCGGTCAACGTCGTGAAGCGGTTCACCTGCGACGAACTGGCGGAACAGCTCACCGCCTACCTTGAGGACGCCCTCGACCAGCCGTCCCGCGACGGCATCCGGGCGCACCTCGCCTGCTGCGAGGGGTGCGGGCGCTACCTCGAGCAGTTCCGCGCCACCATCAAGGTGCTCGGTGACCAGCCGCCGGAGAAGCTGTCGGCGCCGGTTCGCGACCGGCTCATGTCCGCCTTCCGCGACCGCCGTCCCCGGTAGGGACGTCCCCCGAGCACTCACGTTCGTCCCGAACGCCCAGAACCCCGAAACTCTCCCGCAGCGCGGCCAGCACCGGCGCCGAGATGACCCCGTCGCGCAGGCAGCCCAGAGCCGCGATCGTCGCCAGCACCTGCGACACCCACGCGGAACACCCCGCACACGCGCCCAGATGCCCCGCGACGGCCCGATGCCGGCCCGGCGGGAGCGCGCCGTCCAGGTAATCCGTGACCAGGCCGAGCACCTCCGCGCAGCCCAGTGAACCCTGCTCCATGTCACACAGTGCCTTCCGCGCCCCGTCCGTTACGCGGAAATTCGGGTGTAACGATCGAGCGCCTCCCGGGTCTGTAGTCCCGTGCGCACCAGTACGACCCGCGCGCGGTGCCGGCGAAAGGGAGACGATGATCGGGGTCACGGCCGAGAGCACGCCGTTGCGCGACGTCACGGAGGTGGCGGAGTACGCGCGCCGGTGCTTCCGCCCCGCCGCCGCCCGGGTGGGCGTCGAGCTGGAGTTCCTCGTCTTCGACCGTACGGATCCCGGCGAGCACGTCCCGATGGAGCGGACCCGGGGGGCGCTGCCCGAGCACCTGCCGGGCGGCAGCCGGGTGACGTTCGAGCCGGGCGGCCAGCTCGAACTGTCGGGTCCCGCGGGCCCGCTGCCCGAGACGGTGGCCCGCCTGACCGCCGACGTGGCCGCCGTCCGCGACGGCCTGCGCGCCGCCGGGCTGGCGCTGGGCGCGGTGGGGCTCGATCCGGTGCGCGCCCCGTGCCGTCAGCTCGGGCTGCCCCGCTACGAGGCGATGGCCGAGTTCCTGGGCGCGCCGTACGGGGCGCTGATGATGTGCTCCACCGCGTCCATCCAGGTCAACCTGGACTTCGGGGGCGAGCCCGCCGTCCGCTGGGAGCGGGCGCACGCGCTTGGCCCCGTGCTGCTCGCCGCCTTCGCCAACTCCCCGCTGAGCGGCGGCAGGCCGCACGGGTGGATGTCGGGCCGCCAGGACGTCTGGAACAACCTCGACCACAGCAGGACCCGGCCGGTGCCCGTCACGGGCGACCCCGCCGCCGACTGGACGGAGTACCTGCTCGACTCCCGGCTGATGCTCGTCTGGGAGGACGCCGAGCGCTACCGGCCGATCCGCGACGGCTCGACGTTCCGCGACTGGCTGGAGGGCGGGGGCGAGCGCAGGCCCACCCCCGAGGACCTCGCCTACCACGCCACCACCGTCTTCCCGCCGGTCCGGCCCAGGGGATGGCTGGAGATCCGCTACCTGGACGCGCTGCATCCGTCCGACTGGCCGGTGTGCGTGGCCGTGACGCACGCCCTGATCACCGACGACCGGGCCGCCGACGCCGCGATGGCCGCCGTCGAGGTGCGGCGGCCTGCCCCGTACCAGGAGGACTGGGACCGGGCGGCCCGGTGCGGGCTGGCGGACCCGCGGATCAGGAACGCCGCCGAGGCGTGCTTCCGCGCCGCGCTGGAGGCGCTGCCGCGACTCGGCGCGGACGCCGCCCTGGCCGGCGCCGTCGCCGCCTTCGCCGACCGCCACGTGAGCACCGGCCGCTCACCCGCCGCCTACCTGATCGACCAGACCCCCGGCTCGACCGGCCGCGCGTGGCTCGACCACGACTCCCACCACCGGCCCGACGGCCACTGACCAGACGACGACACAGCAAGGACGCGCATGACTGACATCAAGGAACGCATCGCCAAGGAGCTCATCGCGGTGCGCGACCGTTCACTCACCTACACGGACGCCGAGGACGACCTCCTGGTACGCCAGCACTCCCCGCTCATGTCCCCCCTCGTCTGGGACCTGGCGCACGTCGGCAACTACGAGGAGCTGTGGGTCCTGCGCGCCGCGGCCGGCATCACCCCGCTCCGCCCCGAGATCGACGACATCTACGACGCGTTCAAGACCCCGCGCAAGGACCGCCCCGGCCTGCCGTTCCTGCGCCCCGCCGAGGCGCGCGGCTACATCGAGGGCGTGCGCGGCCGCGTGCTCGACGTGCTCGACGAGATCGACCTGGAGGGCCCGTCCCCGCTGCACCGCGACGGCTTCGTGTTCGGCCTGGTGATCCAGCACGAGCACCAGCACGACGAGACCATGCTCGCCACGCTGCAGCTCTCCGGCCGGCCCGGCCTGGTCCGCGACGGCCACCTGCCGCCCGGGCGCGCGGAAGGGCCCGAGGAGGTGCACGTCCCGGCGGGGCCGTTCCTCATGGGCACCGACACGCTGCCGTGGGCCTACGACAACGAGCGCCCCGCCACCTGGGTGGACCTGCCCGGCTACTGGATCGACCGGCTCCCCGTCGGCAACCGCGCGTACCTGGCGTTCATCGAGGACGGCGGCTACGACGACCCCCGCTGGTGGACGCCCGAAGGCTGGGAGTGGCGGCAGCGGCGCGACATCACCGCCCCCCTCTTCTGGACCAGGGACGGCGGCGCCTGGCACCGCAACCGCTTCGGCCGCGTCGAGCCCGTCCCCATGGACGAGCCCGTGCAGCACGTGAGCTGGTACGAGGCCGACGCCTACGCCCGCTGGGCGGGCAAGCGGCTGCCCACCGAGGCCGAATGGGAGAAGGCGTGCGGCTGGGACCCGCAGGAACGCCGGTCCAGGCGCTACCCGTGGGGCGAGGCCGACCCCGGCCCCTCCCTGGCCAACCTCGGCCACCTGTCCTCCCACCCCGCCCCGCTCGGCGCCTACCCGCAGGGGGCCAGCGCCTACGGGGCCGAGCAGATGCTGGGCGACGTGTGGGAGTGGACCGGCTCCTGGTTCCACGGGTATCCGGGGTTCCGCAGCTTCCCGTACAAGGAGTACAGCGAGGTGTTCTTCGGCGAGGAGTACCGCGTGCTGCGCGGCGGCTCCTGGGCGGCCGACCCGGCGGCGGTGCGCACCACGTTCAGGAACTGGGACTACCCGATCCGCAGGCAGATCTTCACCGGCTTCCGCTGCGCCCGGTCGGAGCTGGTCTGAGGTGTGCAGGCACGCCGCCTGGCTGGGCGCCGAACGCCCGCTCGCCTCGCTGATCGACGAGCCCGAGTACGGGCTGCTCAAGCAGTCGTACGCGCCGCGCCGCCAGCGGGCCGGGCTGATCAACGCCGACGGGTACGGCATGGGCTGGTACGTCGCCGGCCGTCCAGAACCGGTGCGTTACCGCCGTTCCGTGCCCATCTGGACCGACGCCAACCTGCCCGGCCTCGCCGCGACGGCCCGCTCCACCTGCCTGCTGGCCGCCGTCCGCTCGGCCACCGTCGGCATGCCCATCGAGGAGAGCGCCACCGCGCCGTTCACCGACCGCACCTGGCTGCTCAGCCACAACGGCCGCGTCGCCCGCGACGCGGTCAAGGACCTCTGCGACGGCGCCGAGAGCACCTGCGACGCCGCCTGGGTGGCCGCCGCCGTCTTCCAGCGCGGACGCGCCGGCGCCGGCCTGGGCGAGGCGCTGGCCGACGTCGTCGTACGGGCCGGGGAGAAGGACCCCGCGGCCCGCCTGAACCTGCTCGCCTCCGACGGCACGGCCATCTCCGCGACCGTCTGGGGCGACACCCTGTTCCACCACCGACTCCACGACGGCGTGCTGGTGGCCAGCGAACCGCTCGACGACCTGCCCGGCTGGCAGGCCGTGCCCGAGCGGAGCCTGCTCACCGTCACCCGCGACGACGTCGTCGTCCAGCCGTTGTGACTCATCTAGGAGATCTCGTGCCCGTCACCCAGTCCACCGTGCGTGTGATCAGCCATCTTGACCGCGACTACCTGCGCCAGGCCCTCGAACACGACGTCACCACCGGCCTGACGTCCAGCCCCAAGTGGCTGCCGCCCAAGTGGTTCTACGACGCCGCCGGCAGCGACCTGTTCTCCCGTATCACCCGATTGCCCGAGTACTACCCGACCCGCCGCGAGCTGGCCATCCTGCGCGCCCGCGCCGCCGACCTCGCGGCCGTCTCCGGCGCGGACACGCTGGTCGAGCTGGGCTCCGGCACCAGCGAGAAAACCGTGCTGCTGCTGGACGCGCTGTCCTCGGCGGGCACCCTGCGCGGCTACACGCCCGTGGACGTGGACGCCGTCACCCTGGAGGCCGCCGCCCACCGGCTCGCCGGCCGCTACCCGGGGCTGACCGTGCAGGCCGTGTGCGCCGACTTCGAACGCCACCTCGCCCTGCTGCCCCGCAACGGGCGGCGCATGGTGGCCTTCCTCGGCGGCACCATCGGCAACCTCGAACCGGCCGCCCGCGCGGTGTTCCTCAAGGAACTGCGGGCCACGCTGCGGTCGGGCGACACGTTCCTGCTGGGGGCCGACCTGGTGAAGGAGCGGGGGAGACTGGTGGCGGCCTACGACGACAGCGCGGGGGTGACGGCCGAGTTCAACCGGAACGTGCTGCGGGTGATCAACCGGGAGCTGGACGCCGACTTCGAACCCGAGTCGTTCTCGCACGTGGCCGTCTACGACGAGCGGCACGACTGGATCGAGATGCGGCTGCGGGCTTCGCGCGCCATGCGGGTGCGGGTCGGCGGGCTCGGGCTGTCCGTGTCGTTCGAGGAGGGGGAGGAGATGCGGACCGAGATCAGCGCCAAGTTCCGGGAGGACGGGCTGCGGGCCGAGCTGGCGGCGGCTGGGTTCGGGGTGCGGCGGCATTACACGGATCCTGAGGGGGACTTCGCCCTGGTCCTGGCCGAGGCGTGAACCCCCGCGCGACCCCCGCCTCCGATGCTCTGGTCGGGGGGAGAGGTGCTACGGAGGCGGGACGGGCGCGCGTGGCCGAGTCGTGGCGGGCGGCGCGCACGGTGATGCCGCCCGGGCACCTCGACGCGGCCGGGTGCAACGTGCCCAGCGATCGGGTGCTCGACGTGATGACGGCGCACCTGCGGCTGGAACGCGAACGCGGCGGCTACGGCGCCGCCCCCGACCTCGCCCCCGCCCGCACGGCCCTCGCCGCCCTGGTCGGCGGCGCGCTGAATGACGGCGCGCTGAATGACGGCGGGCCGGGCGACGGCGGCCCGTCGGGTGGTGGCGGGCCGGGGCGGGTGGCGTTCTTGGAGAGCGGGACGGCGGCGATGGCGGCGCTGCTGGGCGGCTGGCGGCTGGGCCCCGGCGCCCGCATCGGGTGCGCCCCCACCGAGTACGGCAGCACGCTGATGCTCCTGCGCCACCTGGCCCCCCAGCGCGGCTGGCACCTCATCGACCTCCCCGTGGACGGCGACGCCCGCATCGACCCCGACGCCGTACGAACCAGGCTCGCCGCAGGCCTCGACCTGGTGATCGTCTCGCACGTCGGCTCCCACCACGGCGTCGTCCAACCGGCACCCGAGATCGGCGCCCTGTGCGGGCAGGCCGGGGTGCCGTTCGTCCTGGACGTCTGCCAGTCCCTGGGCCACGTGGACGCGCGCGGCACGGGAGCCACCGCCTACGTGGGCACCTCCCGCAAGTGGCTGGCCGGCCCGCGCGGCGTCGGCTTCCTGATCGTCCCCGGCCTGACCCCCGCCATGGACGCCCCCGCCCCCACCCTCAGCGGCCACCTCTGGGACGACCCGTCGCTCGACGGCGGCGAGGTGACGCCGGTTGAGGGGGCGGCGCGTTACGAGAGCTCGGAGGGCCCCATCGCCGCCAGGGCGGGCCTCGGCGCGGCGGTCCTGGAGCACCACGAGCTGGGCCCGTCCGCCGTCCACGCCCATCTGGCCGAGCTGGGGCGCACGGCGCGCGGCCTGCTCGACGGGGCGGGCGGCTGGCGGGTGGCCGAGCCGCTCGACGAGCCTTCTGCCCTGGTCACACTCGTCCCGCCGCCCGGGGACACGGCCGAACGCGCCGCCGCCCGCGCGGCGCGGGCGTCCCTCATGGTCGGCGTAGTCCCCACGGCGCGCGCCCCGCTGCACCTGCGCGAGCCGGTCCTGCGCGTCTCCCCACCACCGGGCACCCCGCTGGACACCCTGGAATCCCTCGCCCGCACCCTCGCCACACCCTGACCTATCCCATTACTTCGCGGCGGGCAGCCCCAGCGACGCGACGAGCTCGCGCATCTCCTCCCGATACAGCTTCTCCGGATGCCGCGCCTGCGCACGCAGATGCCCGTGCACCTCCAGCGCCACCAGCCCGTGCATCCGCCCCCAAACCCGCAGCGCCATCGCCACGGCGGCAGGCGGCAGCCCGGGGTGGGAGGCCCGCACCTCGTCGGCGAGCCCCGGCCCGAAGTCCGCCCAGTCGTGATCACCCTCGCCCTGCCGAGCACCCATGTACGGCCAGGCGGCGGCCACCAGCGACACGAGCCCCGCACAGGCCCGCCGCGCGGCCTCAGGGGCGGGCCCACCGGGCGGCGGCCGGTAGTCGGGGACGGGCTCCCCGTAGACGAGCCGGAACCCTTCGGGATTGCCGGTCGCCCACGCCCGGAACGTCTGCGCCCACGCCATCAGCCGCCCCGCCGCGTCGTCGGCGGGCACGGCGGCGCAGGCCTGGTCGATCTCGTCCATGAGCGCGGTGTAGACGTCGTCGATGAGTGCTGTGAGCAGGTCGTCGCGGGTGGCGTAGTAGCCGTAGAGCGCGCCCGCCGTCATCCCCATCCGGCGGCCGATGGCGCGCAGCGTGACCGCGCCCGGCCCGCCTTCGGCCAACAGCGCCATGGCGGTCTCCTTGATCTCCTGGACCGTCTGAGCCCTGAGCCGCTCCCGCCTGCTGCCTTCGACCATGTTGACACCTTACTGGGTTCAGTGTCTAATCGGCGTTCAGTTACTACACACCGTTCAGTAAACATGAGGAGCTTGCCATGCGTGTTGGAGTGTTCGGAGCCACAGGCGTCATCGGGTCGCGCGTCGTCGCGGAAGCCGTGGGGCGGGGCCACCAGGTGACCGCGTTCACCAGGGACGCCTCCCGCGTCCCCGCCGACACGGGCGGGATCACCTGGCAGGTCGCGGACGTCCTGGACGTCCCCGCCGTGACGAGCGCCATCACCGGCCTCGACGTCGTCGTGAACGCGCTCAACGCCGGACGCGACATCCCCGACACGATCGCCAACGCCCACGTGCTGCCCGCCACCGCCCGTTCGCTGCTGGAGGCGCTGGAGTCGCACCCCGCCGCCAGGCTGATCGTGGTCGGGGGCGCGGGCAGTCTTGAGGTACGTCCTGGGCTGCAGGTGGCCGACACCGAGGGCTTCGCGAAAGGGCTGCCGGAGCGGCTCGGCGTCCCCGAGGAGTACGTCAAGGTGGTGCTGGCGCACCGCGAGGCGCTGGGGCTCTACCGCCTGTCCAACCGCAACTGGACCTACCTGAGCCCTTCGTCGGGCCGCGTCGATCCCGGCGTCCGCACCGGCAGGTTCCGGGTGGGCGGCGACCAGCTCCTGGTCCGTGAGGACGGCACCAGCGACATCTCCGCCGAGGACCTGGCCGTCGCCGTCCTCGACGAGGCCGAGCTGCCCCGGCACGTGCAGCGACGCTTCACCGTGGGTTATTGAGCAGAACGTTGATCGCGACGCCCGGCGCGGAGATCATGACCGCGAAAGGGAGGCACACATGCGGAGATTACGCACGCTGGGCGCCGCGATCGGCGCCGTCGTGGCCGTCGCGGTCACGACGGTCACGACGGCGACGCCCGCCGCGGCGGCTCAGCCGCCCACCCACACCTGGCACAAGCAGACCCTGTGGAAGCAGTACACCGGCACCGACCCGGCCACCGGCGCGACGGTCACCACCTGCTACCGGCTCCCGGCCGTCGTCAGGACCAGGAACGACGTGCTGCTCGCCTTCGCCGAACGGCGCAACAGGAACAACTGCGCCGACCACGGCGCGTTCGACGTCGTCATGCGCCGCTCCACCGACAACGGCGTCACCTGGGAGGCGAGCAGAACCGTCCTGGCCGGCACGGCGGGGGCGGCACTCCAGGGGAACGCGACCGTGGTGGCCGACTCGTCCGGGCCGGTGTTCCTGTTCACGACCTCGGAGCCGACCGCGACCCAGACCACGCCCCGCGTCCCGAAGGTGCAGGTCAGCAACGATGACGGGCGTACGTGGTCGGCGCCGCGCGACCTGTCCGCCGACATCAAGGCCCCGGCGGGGGCGGGCGACTGGTTCGCGACAGGACCCGGGCACGGGATCCAGCTCACGCGCGGCGCCCACGCGGGACGGCTGGTCGTCCCCGTCTACTTCGCCGTGGGCGACCGGCAGAGCGTGCGGCTCGTCTACAGCGACGACCACGGCGCCTCCTGGCGGATCGGCGCGACCGCCACGTACGACAAGACCGTGCTCAAGCTGGGCGAGCAGACGCTGGTCGAGCGGACCGACGGCAGCATCCTGGTGATCGCCCGCAACGGCGCCGTCCCCGACGACCAGACCTCCGTCCACGGCCTGGCCAAGGGCGTCAGCAGCGACGGCGGGCTGACCTTCGACGGCGGCTTCCGCGCCGACAACGCCGTCACCGCCCCGCCGACCCACCCCGCCCTCCTCCGCCAGCGCTGGGACGGCGGCCCGTACACCCGCATCCTGCTGTCGGCGCCCGCCACCCCCAAGACGAACAACAACCCGGTCGGGATGAACGTGCGATCGTCCTTCGACGAGGGCGCGACCTGGCGCGACTACGACGGCAGCACGGGCAACGCGGGGGTGCGGATCGACGGGGACCACGCGGGGTACTCCGACATGACGCTGCTGGGCAACGGGGCGATCGGGGTGTTGTACGAGGCGGGGGCGGCTCGGTTCCGTGACGAGATCCGGTGGAACTGGTTCTGGGAGAGTGCCATCGGCCTGCGCTGACCACCGTCCGACGCGCGCGCCGTACCGCTCACGGGCTCACTTGGTGGCGCAGGGCTGGGCGACGGCGGGTTCGCTCTGCGGCGCGAGGGCTGGGCGACGGCGGGCTCACTGGGTGACGCAGAGGCGTTCGACGGCCGCCGCCACCCGGCGGGTGAACGGTGACGCGCTGGCCGGGCCGTGGAAGGGCTGGGTGGCGCCGTCCGTGACGGCCTCGACGGTGGCCAGGTCGGCGCCGGGGTGGCAGACCACGTCGGCCGACGGCAGGTCGGCGAGCAGGAACTCGCCCTGGTCGGCGCGGGCCGATGCCGGGTGGGCGGCGCGCCGCACCCACAGCAGGCGGTCGTCGCGGTCCAGCCGGTACACGCCAGGCCCGCGCCCCGCCGCGACCCGTACGGCGGAGCCGCCGCGCAGCCGTACCCGCAGCGAGAAGGGACCGCCGCGCTGGGTGGCGCGCAGCAGGCTGACGTGGTTGAACTCCTGCGGATCCGCCAGCCAGCTCACCCGCCCGCCCAGCATCACCATCAGATGGGCCAGCACGAACGGCGGCACGCCGACGGCCTGCTGGTTGAGCGCCGACACCTCGGTGCTCTCGTCGCAGTGCCACCGGATGGCCGACAGGTAGACCCGCTCGCCCGGCGTGATCAGGGCGCGCAGGCTGAACAGCCCCGCGACGCCGTACCTGCGCCAGCCCCAGACCGCGATGCGCTCGGCGCACTCGATGAGCAGCGCGGCGGCGGGCACCGGCCAGGGGCGCGACCAGTCGTGCCCCGCGCTGCACAGCGGGCCCACGCCCAGCTCCTCGACGCCGGTCGTCTCGTGCGAGGGACGGTCCACGTACACGCTGACGCCGCCCGAGCCGTCAGGGACGCTGAGCACGGTGACGGCGCACGGCCAGCCGTCCACGAACGCCGCCACCCGGTACGGCCCCAGCAGCCGCACGGCCCTGGCCATGTCGTCGTCGCCCGACACGATCACCGTGCCGCGCCCGCCTGACACGCTGCCCGCCTGCACCACCACCCGCTCGGTGCCGACGGCGCGGCGCAGCTCCGCCAGGCTCGGCAGGCGTTCGGCGGGCACGCAGCGGATGCGCGCCACGGCCGGCACGCCCGCCGCCCGCAGCAGGTCGTCGAACAGGTGCCTGGCCTCGATCGTGGCCCGCACGCCCGGGTCGATCGCCGCGACAGTCCCGCCGGGGCCTGCCAGCTCCTGGAGCTGGGCGCCTGTGTGGCAGGTGGCGATGACGGGCGGGCGGTCCAGTTTGACCAGGTGGCGGGCGGCTTCGTGGCGTACGCGCCGCAGCCAGCCGCGCCGCTCGGGCACGGAACGGCTGCCGGTGTGCTCCTCCGCCGCGACGACCATGCCGGGCAGCGCCGGGTCCCACGCCCGGTAGCAGCCGATGCCCAGTGCGGGACGCAGCGCCTCGACGGGCGCGGGCCCGGTGTACCCGGTGCGCAGGGCGGTGCTGCACCGGTCGACGACGACCAGGGGCCTGCCCGCCAGCGCACCCAGCAACTCGGCGTGAGCCGCCTCGGCCGCCGCCCCGTCAGAGCGGGCCGCCTCGGCCGCCGCTCGGTCGGCGTGGGGCGCCTCGGCCGCCGCCCCGTCGGCGTGGGGTGCCTCGTCCGTGCCTGCCATCCGGCCTCCCTGTCGTCCGCCTGCCTCACCGTCCGCTCTCTTGACGGTGCTCTGCGTACGGCGCATCGTCGAGGGCACCGCGATGTGAAGCGATGTGAAGCTGAGATGCCGCCACGGCGCACCCGCCCCGTCGTGAACCGCTCCCTGGCCGCACTGATCGAGCAGGCAGGCTGGACGCACGCCGCCACCGCGCAGCACGTCAACGCCGTCGCCGCGGAGAGCGGTGAGCGCCTGCACTACGACCGCTCGGCGGTGGGCCACTGGCTGACGGGAACGGTCCCCAGGCCCGAGGCGGTGCACGCCGCCGTGGAGGCGTTCCGCCGTCGGCTGAACCGGCCGGAGCTCGTCCCGCGCCACCTCGGCTGGCCTGACGCCGCCGTCACCCCGCCCCCCGACGACCCCTGGGACGGCGACCCGGTCGCCCGGCTGGCCACGGTGGGCGAGGACGACCTGCTCAACCGCCGTACCGTGCTGACGGCGGGCACGTTCACGCTGGCCGCGCTCTCCGGCCTGGCCGCGGGGCGCGGAATCCCGCACGCGCGGGACCGTCCCCCCTGGGCGGGCGCGGGGCCGCACGCGCGGGCGGGCGCGGGCGACGTGGTCCGCGTACGCGCCGCCACCGCGGCCTTCGCCGACCTCGACGACCAGTACGGCGGCGGCCACGCCCGCGCCGCCGTCGCCGCCTACCTGGCGCGCGAGGTGACACCCCTGCTGCGCGGGGCGAGCGGGCGCGGCAGGCCCGACCTGTTCACGGCGGCGGCCGAGCTGAGCTACCTGGCCGCGTACATGGCCATGGACGCGGGCGCCAACGCCCTGGCCCAGCGCTACTACATCAGCACCGTCCGGCTCGCCGACGAGGCCGGCGACCTGCTGCTGCGCGCGACCGCGTTACGCAGCATGGCCGTGCAGGCCGCCGAGCTGGGCCACGACGGCGAGGCGCTCGCGCTGGCCGACGCCGCCGCCTCGGCCCTCGGCGGGCACGGCCCCCGGCGTACGCTCGCCTGGATCACCGGCATGCGCGCCGAGGCGCACGCGGCGGCCGGCACCCGCTGGGACGCGCTCAACCTGCTGCACCGCACCGAGACCCAGCTCGAACGCGCCGACTCCCCGCCGGAGACCGAGTGGCTCGGCAACTACCGGCGCGAATCCCTGGAGCACCAGATCGGGCTGACCCTCACCCAGCTCGGCGACCACGCCACCGCCGCCCGCCACTTCACCGCGTCCATGGCGGCGCGGCGGCCGGTGGAGCTGCGCACCCGTGTCCTGATCGGGCTGCGGGCCGCGCACGCCCACCTGCGGGCCGGCGACCCGGACCAGGCCGCCGTCACCGCGCTGGGCCTCGGCGACGACGTACGGCTGATCGCCTCGGCCCGGGTGCACGACGAGCTGCGCCGCCTGCGGGCGGGCTGGCAGCGGTACCGCGCCAGCCCGCTCGTCGCCGAGGCGGACAGCGCCGTGTCGGGCCGCGATCCCACCGGCTAGCTCACAGGAGTGTCCGGTGGGCCCGTCGGACGGTCAGGGCCGCGTGATCGTCCGGCGAGGCCGTCGGGACGGTCAGGGTCGCAGGATCGTCCGCGCCGCGACCAGCTCGCCGCCCTGGAACCCCTCCACCCTGATGACGTGCGCCGCCTCGGCGCCCGGCGCCGGCACGGTCGTGACCTGCTGCGTCACGTCCACCGACGCCACCGGCCGGCCGTCCAGGTAGACGTCGGCCCGATCCACCAGCGTGGTCGTCAGCGTCACCTGCGCCGCCCCGACCTGCACGTCGAGCCGCCGCACCGGCTGCCCGGCGAGGATCTCGCCCGCCCGCGCGAGCAGGTCCTCGTTGCCCTGCAGCACGTCCCTGCGGGTCATCCGGTGGCGGAAGTCGGGCACCACCCCGAGGTCCTCGACGGGCGTGCCGGCCAGGTCGTGCACGCGCAGCGTGCGCCGTACCGACACCCGCATGCCCGCCCCGCCCGGCAGCGGCTTGTACGGGGTCTCCGGCGCGGGCGAGGGCAGCTCCAGCAGGAGCTTGAGCAGCTCGTGCGTCCACACGTTGGCGCCGCCCGCGCCCGTGTTGTCGTCCGTGCCGAGCACCTTGCCGATCTTGTGGTCCTGGAAGCCGGCGGCGAAGATGTCGGTCGCCGAGTAGCAGAGCGCGTTGGTGATCAGCACGACGGGGCCGAAGTACTGCTGGCCGAGCGCGTTCGCGCCGCCGGGCGGGGTGATGGAGAACGCGCCGGAGAAGACGGCGCCCGTCTCCAGCGCCTGCTCCATGGACGGGCACCAGGGGCCCAGGTCGATGCCGGACGGGTTCTCCTGGTGCTGGCGGCAGATGCGCAGGTTCAGGTTGGACGTGATGAACTGCGTCGGCTCCGGCACGATCGGGCGCGGCGTCATCGTCTGCAGCAGGAACTCGCTGGCGAAGATGTGCCCGCCGCCGTTGTCGCGCACGTCCAGGACGAGCCCGTTCTGCGGCAGCAGCCCGATCAGCCGGCAGAACTCGCGGACGAACGCGTCCGGGTCGTTGACGCTGAAGCTGAACACCCTGATGTGCCCGAACGTGCCCGACGGGGTGACGACGCTCCTGGCGCGGAAGAAGGCGGGCATGGACGTGGGGAGGTCCGCGCCGGCCTCGGCGGGCTCGGCCGTCAGCTCGGCGCCGCCCAGGCTCTCCTGCGGGGTGACGGCCTCCGGCACGTACAGGAGCTTGATCGCCCGGGAGATCTCGTCCGCGCCCAGGTCGAGGCCCTGGGCCGTGGCGGCGACGGACAGCTCGTCGGCGTTCACGAACGGCGGCAGGTTGTCGCTGACGCGCCAGGTCTCGCTCAGCTCGCGGCGGATCCCGTCCTGGCCGACGTAGGTGAGCACCACCCACGACTCGTCCGGCGGCACGTGCACGCGCAGCGGCCTGATCGTCATCGACTGCAGGCCGCGCGCGTGCCTGGCCGCCGGGTTGCTGCCCGCGAACCTGGACGCGTTGATGTCCACCGCGCGGTCGATCGGGATGCCGTTCCAGTGCGTCACCTCGACGCCGGGGCCGAAGCCGGGGGCGGAGAAGCCCTGCAGCGTCTTGGTGACCACGTAGTGGCGCTGGTCGCCGTCGTAGTGCTCCTCGACGAGGTACGGGAGGAAGGCGATCTTGCCGGAGAACGGCAGGGGCAGCAGGTAGTTCGTGTGCAGGTCGCGTACCGAGTGGAAGATCTCGGACAGCTCGGCGTGGAAGCGCCATTCCGGGCCCATCGTCTGCGGGGTCTGCCTGCTCAGGCGCACGGCGAGCAGCCGCAGCCGCTGCACCGGGTTCACCGCGTGCATCGCGGCCTTCAGCGGCAGATGCACGTAGTTCTGCTCGATGAGCACCAGCGCCTGCTGGACCAGGAGTCTCCTGTCTTCGAGTGTGAGTTTGTCCGCCGCGCGCAGGAAGTCATTCAGTTCCTGCTTCGCGACCCCGCTCGTGGGCTCGGTCATCTTCGTCCACCCGTTCCGGTCGTACGCGCGCCAAATCGCTGCCGCGCTCGAATACCGGCACGCTCCCACCGCGGGCGGAAGGGCCGCCACGGGAGGCGTCCTAGGGGTTTCCCTAGCCGGCGGGGTTCCTCCGCAGCGCCCGGCCGGGACGGGCGCCGGTGGGGACGCCGTCCGCCAGCACGACTTCGCCGGACACCAGCACGTGCCGCGCGCCCGCCGCGTACCGCCACGGATCGCCGTAGGTGGCCAGGTCCGCCGTGCTCGCCGGGTCGAACACCGCCACGTCCGCCACCTGCCCCGGCGCGACGGTGCCGCGATCGGTCAGCGCGAGGCGGGCCGCGGGCAGCGAGCTCATCTTCCGTACGGCCTCCGCCACCGGCACCACCCCCTCACCACGCGCGCTCGGCCCGAGGACGCGGGCGAACGTGCCGAAGTTACGCGGATGCGGATGCCCGTCGCCGGGGGCGCGCAGCACCCAGCCGTCGCTGGCCACGGCGCTGCGGGGGTGCCGCAGCACGGCCGTCACGTCCCGCTCGGCCATCGCGTGGTTGACGATCATCACCTGGGCGCGGTGGGCCGCCAGCACGTCCAGGACGGCTTCTGCGGGCTCCACGCCCGTGTCCCCGGCGATGGCGGCGATGCTGTCGCCGACGCGGTCCGCGTACGGGCCGGGGGACAGCTCGGCGAGGATCACCCCTTCCGGCAGGAACGTCCGCCCGACGGCGGGTCGCAGGCCGGCCAGCACGCGCTCGCGGTCGGCGGGGTCGGCCAGGCGGGCGAGCAGGGCGGCGGTCCCGCCGTCCATGGCCCAGTCGGGCAGGCGGGAGGTCAGCGTGGTGGAGGAGGCGGTGTACGGGTAGACGTCGCAGGCCACGTCGAGCCCCTGCGCGGCGGCGGCGTCCATCAGGGCCAGCGCCCGCTCCACCTTGCCGTGGTTGGCCGGGCCCATGGCCTTCAGGTGCGAGATCTGCAGCCGTACGCCCGACGCGCGCGCCACCGACAGGGCCTCCTCGACCGCCTCGACGAGCCGGTCACCCTCGTCGCGCATGTGCGTCGCGTACAGCAGGCCGTGCCTGGCAGTCTCGGCGGCCAGCGCCTCGATCTCCTCCGTGGCCGCGAACGAGCCCGGCGCGTAGATCAGGCCGGTGGACAGGCCGAACGCGCCCTGCTCCGCCGCCTTGGCGAGCAGGCCGCGCATGCGCTCCAGCTCCGCGCGGTCCGGGTCGCGGCGCTCCTGGCCGAGCACGGCGGCGCGCAGGGCGCCGTGGCCGACGAGGAGGGCGAGGTTGACGGCGGGACGGGCGTCGTCCACGGCGGCGGCGAACGCGGCCAGGTCGGCACCGTCGTCCGGGCCGGGGAACGGGGACATGCCGCAGTTGCCGGTGACCAGCGTGGTGACGCCCTGGTGGAGGCAGGCCTCGGCGGTGGGGGTGTCGAGGATGGTGAAGTCGGCGTGGGAGTGGAGGTCGATGAGGCCGGGGGTGACGATGAGGCCGGTGGCGTCGATCACCTGGGTGGGCGTGCCTACGCCGGCGTGGGCGATGCGGCCGGAGCTCACGGCGACGTCGGCGTGCCGGGGCGGGGCGCCGGTGCCGTCGATCAGCAGGCCGCCGGTGATGAGGACGTCCGTGTTCAGCGCATGTCGCATCCCTGATCATGCCATACCGGGTTGGACGTTTTACGAGTAAAACATCTGCTAAACTTGTAGGGATGAGTGTTCTCCCTTTTCCGCAGTTCAGGCCCCGTGTCCGCATGCCCGTCCGCGCCGCGCTGCGCCTCGCACCCCTGGGCGACATCTGGCACAAACCCGCCCTCAGTGGGGTTGCCGCGCTCGCCGTGGTGCTGGTCACGCTGCTTCTCGCGGGGCGGCTGGACCTGACCCTGTACGCCTCCGCCGGGGCGATGTGCGCCTTGTACGGGCATGGGCTGCCGTACGCCGCCCGGGCCAAGGCGCTGGGGTGGGTCGTGGCCGGGATGCTGGCCGGCACCACGGTCGCCCTCGTCACGGCGGCGCTCACCGAGTCGGTCGCCGTTCGGGTGGCTGTGGCTGCCGTGCTGGCGGGGGTGCACAAGGCGGCCTGCGACGCCAGCCGCATCGGGCCGCCCGGGAACGTCGTGCTCACCTTCGTCGCCGCCAGCGCCGCGTTCGTGCCGGGGGAGCGGCTTGCCGACGTGCCGGTGCATGTGGGGCTCGGGGTGCTTGGCGGGGTTGTGGCGTGGGTCGTGGGGATGGCGCCGGGGGTGGTCCGGCCGGACGGGCCTGAGCGGGTCGCGGTCGCGCGGGCTCTGGAGGCTACGGCGCGGTTGGTGCGGGCGGGGGGTTGCTCGGCGGGGGATGAGGACGCTCGGCAGGCGCGGCATGCTGCTGCGACGGCGGTCAACGCGGCCTGGCAGACGTTGCTGCGGTCCGGTGATCGGCGCGAGGGGCTGCGGCGGTTGCTGGTGCGTGCTGAGTCGGCTGCTGCGGCTTGCGCTGGTGGGCGTGTGCTGGACGAGTGCGCGCCGGGTGGGCGTGTGCCGGGTGGGCGGGTGCGGGGTGGGGCCGATGCCGGCACGCTGGCGGGCTGGGCGCATGAGCTGCGCAAGGGCCGTCCCGTGCCTGAGCCGCCGATCTGCGACGCGCGGACGGAAGCCGCCGAGCGGGCGGAGCTGAGCGGGATCGCCGCCGAACGCGACGCTGCCACTGCCGGTGCGGCGGCGCGGTGGGCGTTCCTCGCCCGCTGGTGGCGGGTGGTGGCGACGGTGGCCGCCGGTGCGGCGCTGGCGGGCTGGGTTTCGATGGCGCTGGGCGTCGGCAGACCGTACTGGGCGGTCGTGACGGCGGCGGCCGTGTTCGCCGCCAACACCACCATGTCCTGGAGCCGGGCACTCCAGCGCGTGCTCGGCAACCTCCTGGGCGTGGCCCTGTTCACCGCGCTGGTCCCGCTCACCCGCTGGGGCGCGGTGGCGCTGATCGTGGCCGTCCTGGTCATGCAGTTCGTCACGGAGGCGGCCATCACCCGCAACTACTGGCTGGGCAGCGTGTTCGTAGCTCCGATGGCCATGCTGATGACCGAGTTCGCCGGAGCCGAGCCGGTGTCCGCGCTGGTGGCCGACCGGTGGCTGGACACCTGTCTGGGGGCCGCCGCCGGATTGCTGGCGTGTGTGCTGCTGCCCGACCGGAGGGCCGCTGACCGCGTACGGGATGGGCTGGAACGGTTGCGGGGCGCGCTGGTGGAGTTGCGTGAGGCGGCCGACCTCGCGGCGGGTGAGTGGTGGAGCGCGGCGCTGCCGCAGGAGCGCATCGCCGCCGCCGAACGGGCCGGGCACCACAGGCTCGCCGAGCTGACCGCGTAAACGGCCCGGCCGTGAGTGGCGGGCGCACGAACGGCGGGCATGCGGGCGTGGGTGGCCCGGCCGTGGGTGGCGGGGGCGTACGATCGGAAGCCACCGCACACCCCAGGCACAGGAGGATCGGGCACGTGGAGGACGCCGTGGCGGTCGCGCTGCGCCAGTGGCGGAAGGTCCTCCCGGACGCCGACCTCGACACGATCGCCGTCATCGGCCGCCTCAACCGGTGTACGGCGCTGTTGCACCAGGCCACCGACGCCCCGCTCGGCCGTGCCGGGGTGAACCGGGCCGAGTACGACGTGCTGTGCGCCCTGCTGAGGGTGGGCGGCGAGCTGACGCCTGGGCGGCTGGCCCGTGAGACGTTCGCCTCGGGGGCGGCGGTGACGAAGCGGGTGCGGCGGCTGGAGGAGATCGGGCTGGTCGCGCGGCGGGTGGACGATCGGGACCGCCGGGTGGCGCATCTGTCGCTGACGGAGCAGGGCAGGGAGTTCATCATGCGGTTGCTGCCCGAGCAGCTCGAGTACGAGACCGCGCTGCTGTCCGGGCTGTCGACCGAGAAGGAGCGGGAGCTCGCCGGGTTGCTGGGGGAGCTGCTGCTGATGCTGGAGGGCCGCCTGGGCGGGATGCTCGGCTGACGACCCAAAGCGGCCCGCGCAAGGCGCTCGCTCAAGGCGCCCGTGAACCCTAGAAAGCGTAGTTGCGCAGGACGGTGAGGGCCTCGGCGCCGTGCGGCCCCGTGGCCTTGAGTGACGAGTCGGCGGGTGCCAGCCGCCGCGCCCCCACCCGGCAGAAGTCCCCCGCGGGCCCGGTGATGACGGACGCCGCGTCGGGCTCGCCGAAGTACCACGTGTCACCGTTGGGCGCGGTCAGCTCGCAGTGGACGGGCCCGCCCGCCACCCCCTCCACGTCGAACGCGTACGGCAGCGTGCGGTGCCCGAGCCACGCGATGTGCCGCAGCCGCGCCGTGTCCGGGTAGGGGATGCCGAGCGGGGTGGTGATGTCGAGGGCGTGCGCCCAGTGTTCGGCCAGGCGGGTGGTGGCCAGGGTGGCGGGGGAGAGGGAGGCGGCGACCCAGGGCAGTCGGCTGCCCCTGGGGTGGGCGCGCAGCGCGGCGGGCATGAACGCGGTGGCCGCGCGCCAGCGGGCCAGCAGGTCGCCGGGGGAGATGTCGCGTTCGGCGGCCACGGCGCTGTCGGCCATGGCGTCCACCTCGCCGCGGGCGCGCGGGCCGCCCAGCTCGCCTCGGATGGAGGCGGCGGCGAGCTCCTCGGTCTGGGCGAGGTGGAGGACGACGTCGGAGACGGTCCAGCCGTCGGCGGCCGACGGGTGCGACCACTGCCTGGGGGTGAGGGCGGCAAGGACGGTGTCGAGTTGCTCGTACTCGGCCTGGAGGTCATCGAAGATGTCCGTCATGCCCCACCACACTACAGAACAACATTCGGTTTGGCCTCAGTTGAGAAGCGGAAGCTCGCCGAACGTGTGCGCGGCCCAGATCCGCCTGGACGCCTCCTCCGGGTAGGGCACCGTCGCGGGCTCGACGTCGAAGAGCCTGGTCAGCCGCTCCTCCGGCGTATACGGCTGCCAGCCGGGCCCCTCGCCCGCCGCGAAGCCCGTCCACGAGCGCCGGAAGGCGGCCGACACGGCGGCGGCCTCCGGCGGGGTGCTCCGGCCGAGGAAGAACGTGCCCATCCCGCTGTCCAGGTTGCCGAACACCAGCGGCACGTCCAGCCCGTGACACGCCCCGCCGATCACGGGAGTGGCCCAGGTCAGCTCGTACGCCCACACCCGCCCGCCCCCGGCGGCCTGCGCGTCGGCCAGCCGCAGCGACGGCATCCGGAACAGCCAGTCCGACTGCACCAGCTCGTCCAGCAGCTCGGGCCCCGCCGAGGGGAAGGCGTCGCGGTAGGCCTGCTCCCGTCCTGGCGCGAACACCCCCAGCAGCTCCTCGCCCTGGACCCGTCCCATCTGGGTGAACAGCCGGTACTCGTCCCGCGTGTGCCCCACGACCAGCTCGACGTCCCTGGCGGCCCCGCCCGCCAGCGCGCTCCACGGGTCGCGCGGCAGCACCTCGCCGTCCACGACAGGCGAGAACGGCGTCACGGTGTACGAGACCGCGCCCCAGCGGTCCTCGTACCGGCGCATCTTGGCGGTCGCCGTCTCGGCGGCCTCGACGAGACGGCCGGGCTCGACGGCGGCCAGCGCCTCGGCGGCGGGCGGCAGGCCCAGCTCCCCGGCCAGGACGGCGCCGAGGTCGGCGGCCAGCGCCGCCGAGAAGTACGTGCCGGGGACGCTCTGCGCGATCGCCCGCCCGAACAGCCCGGCGGCGCGCGGCATGGCCATGAGCGCGATGAGCGACCCGGCCCCCGCCGACTCCCCGAACACCGTCACCCGCCCGGGATCGCCGCCGAACGCGGCCACGTTCTCCCGCACCCACTCCAGCGCCGCCACCTGGTCGAGCAGCCCCCGGTTGGCCGGAGCGCCCTCGACGTGCGCGAACCCCTCCATGCCGACCCGGTAGTTGAAGGTGACGACGACCACGTTCCCCTCGCGGGCCAGCACCGCGCCGTCGTACACGGACTCGCCGGACTCGCCGGCCCGGTACGCGCCCCCGTAGATCCACACCATCACCGGCAGCCCCGCCGCCGGGCCGGGCGACGGCGACCAGACGTTGACCGTCAGCCAGCTCTCCCCGCTGTGCCCCTGCACAGGGGAGGCGACGGTGGACTGCTGGGGTGGCGGCGGGCCGAACGCCACGCAGTCGCGCACCCCGTCCCACGCCTCGGCGGGCTCGGGTGCGCCGAAGCGCGGCGGCCGGGCGTACGGGATGCCGCGGAAGACGGCCACCCCGCCCTCGGCGCGGCCCCGCACGCGCCCTGTCGCGATCCTGACCTCCGGCTCTGCCGTGGTGCCCATGCTCAGCCCGCCTCTCTTAGAACGACCCTCCAAGATTACGGGTCCGTTCGCCGACAAGATCGGACCGCTCGGCGTAAAGCGCGGACGCATGCCAAATACTGCATACCGTATGTGTGGTAGCCGTGATGCGTGTCAGTCAGTACGAGGTTCGCGAGTCCCACAGGTTTCCTCAGTCGTTCCCGTACCGTGGCGGCCCCCACCTGGAGCCGATGGCTCGTGCCGCCCGCGGCGCTCTCCGTGCACCTGGCGATCGGGCAGGCGTACGCGTGGAGCGTGTTCAAACCCCCGCTCGAATCCGCGCTCGGGCTCACCGGCACCCAGAGCGCCCTGCCGTTCCAGCTCGGCATCGTCATGCTGGGACTGTCGGCCGCCTTCGGCGGCACCCTCGTCGAGCGCAACGGGCCCCGATGGGCCATGTTCGTCTCGATGACCTGCTTCTCCTCCGGCTTCCTGCTGTCGGCGCTCGGCGTGTTCACCCGGCAGTACTGGCTGGTCGTGCTCGGCTACGGCTTCGTCGGCGGCATCGGCCTCGGCATCGGGTACATCTCGCCGGTCTCCACCCTGATCAAATGGTTCCCCGACCGGCCCGGCATGGCCACCGGCATCGCGATCATGGGGTTCGGCGGCGGAGCGCTCATCGCCTCACCCTGGTCGGCGCAGATGCTGGCCACCTTCGGGCCCACCACGACCGGCATCGCCACCACGTTCCTCGTGCACGGCGTCGTCTACGCCGTGTTCATGTCGATGGGCGTGCTGCTCGTCCGGGTGCCGCCGGACGGCTGGGCCCCCAAGGGCTGGACACCCGCCGCCGCGCGGGCCCGCCCGCTGATCACCACGGCCGACGTCTCGGCGCGCAACGCCATCCGCACCCCGCAGTTCTACTGCCTGTGGGTCGTGCTGTGCTGCAACGTCACCGCCGGCATCGGCATCCTGGAGAAGGCCGCCCCGATGATCACGGACTTCTTCGCCGGAACCCCCGCCGCCGTCGCGGCCGGAGCGGCGGCCGGGTTCGTGGCGCTGCTGTCGCTGGCCAACATGGCGGGCCGCTTCGTCTGGTCCTCCACCTCCGACCTCATCGGACGCAAGAACATGTACCGCGTCTACCTGGGCGTCGGCGCGCTGCTGTACCTCGCGATCGCGCTGGCGGGCGACTCCTCCAAGCCGCTGTTCATCCTGTGCGCGATGGGCATCCTGTCCTTCTACGGCGGCGGCTTCGCCACCGTGCCCGCCTACCTCAAGGACCTCTTCGGCACCTACCAGGTCGGCGCCATCCACGGCCGCCTGCTCACCGCCTGGTCCACGGCCGGCGTGCTCGGCCCGCTCATCGTCAACGCCATCGCCGACGCGCAGAAGGCCGACGGCCGCTCAGGCCCCGACCTCTACACCACTTCGCTGTTCATCATGATCGGGCTGCTCGCGGTGGGCTTCGTCGCCAACGAGCTGATCCGCCCCGTCCACGACAAACACCACGAACGGCCCGCGCGGGCGCTGGAGGAGGGACAGAACGCATGAGCACCGGGACGGAACGGCGCACCGGGCTGATGGTGCTCGCCTGGATCTGGGTGGGGCTGCCCTTCGCGTACGGGGTGTACGAGCTGTTCCTGAAGCTCACCCAGCTCTTCGCCTGACGGGCGCGACGCCGTACCGAAGCGAAAACTAAGCGGCGGCAGAGGTCTGCCCTCAGCGTCGGCTAAGCGGGGCGTGCCAGGTTGACGGGCACGCGGGACAGTGAGCCCGCCCGACGCGAGGGGCAGATCAATGTCGATCACCGACGTGAGGACCGCCACGCATCAGCAGATCGCGGACCTCCAGCCGAACCAGGAGACCAGGGAGCTGCTGGCCGACCAGCGGATCCAGCAGGTCATGCGGGAGGCCGTGGCCAGCCTCGACCACTTCACGGCGCAGTACAGGCAGAAGTACCGCGAGCTGGCCGACAAGGCCGCCCGCGGCCAGTTCGCCGACGTCCGCGAGCAGCAGCGCCAGTCCGAGTCCTCCCGCTCCGCCGAGTACGCGCGCGCCCCCGAGTACGCCCGCGCCGCCGAGTTCTCCCGCTCGGCCGAGCAGCAGCGCGCCCCCGAGCAGCAGCGCCAGGCCGAGCAGCTCCCCACGGCCGAGCAACTGCGCGCGCCCGAGCAGCAACAGCAGCGCGGCCCCGAGCAGGGCCGCATCCAGCAGCAGGGCGACACGCGGGCCGCCACCCCCATCACGCCCACCCACCCGCCGTACCTCTGGTTCGACCTCATGGCCATGGGCCCCTACCGGGAGCCCTACTTCGGCGGGCCGCTCCAGCCGGCCAGGGTCGTCCACTACGGCGAGAACGTCTACCTCTTCGCCGTGCTCTGGCGCAACCCCATGTCGCTGCTCGGCGGACCCTCGGCGGCCGAAGTCATGGCGCCGTTCATCTACCAGGTGCGCGGCGTGTCCGTCGAGCTCAACTCCGTCACCCCGGGCCCGACACTCAACCCGAACCCCGCGGCGTTCGGCCCCGACTACATCAACATCATCCCGATGCGCATCCCGACCGACCCCAGGCCCGCCGAGGGCCGGCCGCGCCCGCTGGAGATCCACCTCACCGTGGACATCCTCGGCGTCGGCGTCGGCCTGCCGCCGTTCGCCGGCTTCGCCAGCCGCTGGTACCGGCCCGACCTGCAGCCGGGCTTCCTCGGCCTGCCCGACATCCTGCCGGGGATCGTCGAGGAGACGCCGGTCAGGATGCTGGTCTACTCCTGATCACGGTGACTGCGCGGTGAGCCAGGAGGGTTCCTCCTGCTCACCGCCGTCCGCCGGGCCGCACGCGACTCCCCGGGAGTCGCGCGTGGCCCGGCATGAGGGTGTACGGAGGCCGGCACTAGACGCAAGGGCAGGGAGAAGCATGAGAACGCTGGACGCACGCCTGCGGCACCTCCTCGCGCGGGCCCGGGAGCAGGCGGGGATCGAGGGCACGGCGCTGGCCGAACGGGTGGGGTGGCGGCCGGGGGCGGGGGACGAGACCACGGCGGACGGCACGGTCGAAGTGCTGATCAGCGCCGCCGACCGCCGGTGGTCCGACGACGTGGCCGGAGTGAAGATCCACGTCAGCCCGCCCGACGCAGGCGGCCTCTTCGTCGCCCGCGTGCCCCTCACCAGGCTGGACGAACTCTCCCGGCACGCCTCGATCCTGCGCGTCGAGGCGTCCAGACCCCTGTTCCCCGAGCTCAACATCTCCCGCCGCGACGTACGCGCCACCGTCGAACCCCCCACCGGCTCAGGACCACTCCACGGCGAAGGCGCCATCGTCGCGATCATCGACTCCGGCATCGACTACACGCACCCCGCCTTCCGCCACCCCGGCGGCACCTCCCGCATCCTCCACCTCTGGGACCAGTCCGCCACC
This sequence comes from Nonomuraea monospora, assembly GCF_039531895.1. Classification (NCBI taxonomy): domain Bacteria; kingdom Bacillati; phylum Actinomycetota; class Actinomycetes; order Streptosporangiales; family Streptosporangiaceae; genus Nonomuraea; species Nonomuraea monospora. Next base: position 61,977 of record NZ_BAAAQX010000034.1, on the reverse strand, counting down.
GCGACCGCCGGCGGCTCCGTCCCGTACGGCGCCGAGTACGCCAAGGAGGACCTCGACAAGGCGCTCGGCGACCCGCGCCCCACCGACATCGTCCCGCACGAGGACGCGCCGGGCGGGCACGGCACCCACGTGGCCGGCATCGCCGCCGGCGACGACACCCACCTCGGCGGCGCCTACCAGGGCATCGCGCCGCACGCCGACCTCATCGTGGTCGCCCTCCCCGCCTCGCCCGGCGGCGCGCTCGGCCGCTCCACGCAGCTCGTCGCCGCCGTCGACTACGTCGTACGGCGGGCCGAGGGCCGTCCCGTCGCCGTCAACGTCAGCGTGGGCACGAACGCCGGCGGCGAATCCCTCCTCGAACGGGCCCTCGACGCCTACGCCCGCCGCCCCGGCGTCGTCATCGTCACCTCGGCCGGCAACGAGCGGGCCCGGCGCGCCCACGCGGGCGGCACCATCGGCGAGGGCGAGGTCGTCACCCTCGACCTGGTCGTTCCGCCGGGGGACGGCGAGGACGACGTCGTGGAGGTGTGGTTCGACGGCGAGGACCAGATCAGCGTGGGCGTCGCGCCGCCCGGCGGGCCGCAGCCCGCGTTCGCCGCGCCGGGGGAGGAGCAGACGTTCGCCACGCGGCGTGGGGATCGCGTCCTGATCGACAGCGAGAGCGACGTCTCGGGCAGCGGCGACACCGCCACCACGGTCATCCTCACCGGGCGATCTGGCCAGGGCGTCTCTGGGCAGTCCGGCCAGGGCGTCTCCGGGCGGTCTGGGCAGTCCGGCCAGGGCATTGAGCCGGGTGTCTGGCGGCTGTTGCTGCGCGGCGGGACCGTCCGGCATGGGCGTTTCGACGTGTGGATCGAGCGCGCGCCGCGCGACGAGGCGTCGCAGACCCGCTTCACGGACGCCTGCGCCGACCCGGCCCGCACCATCACCGCCCCTGGCACGTCCCGCCGCCTCGTCACCGTCGGCTCGTACGCCACCCGCCCCGCCGACTGGGGGCCCGGACACGGCGGGCTGTCCGCCTTCAGCAGCCACGGCCCCACCCGGCTCGGGGACGCCAAACCCGACCTGACCGCGCCCGGCGAGACCATCGCCTCGGCCCGCTGCGCCAACAGCGCCCTCCCGCCGCAGCCCGACCTGCTGCACACGCTCATGGCGGGGACCAGCATGGCCGCGCCGCACGTCTGCGGGGCCGTCGCCCTCATGACGGCCGCCCGCGCCGCGAACCGGCTCGGGGGGCTGACGAGTGAGCAGGCGGGCCAGCTCCTACGCCGCGCCGCCCGCCCCATCGAGGGCCGACCACCAACGCCGCCGCCGACAGCGATTGGCGCGCAGGAAGTCGAGGCACCTGACGCCGATCTCGCGCGGGGACGCGAGGCGGCGGGCTCCGCTCGGGAACGCGAGGCGTCGGACGCCGACCCCGCGCGGGGACGCGAGGCGGCGGACCTCGCCTCGGAACGCGAGGCGTCGGATGCCGCGTGGGGACGCGAGGCGGCGGATGCCGATCCCGCGTGGGGAGCGGGGAAGCTGGACGTGGCCCGCGCCGTCGAGATCGCCGCCACCGCCGCCTTCCCCCGCGTCATCGGCCCGCGCGTCGAGGGCGCCGCGCTGGTGTGGGAGACGGACGTGGACTGCTCGTGGCGCGTACGCTGCCACACCGCCCCCGCCCGCCTGGCCATCGGCAGGCACGTGGCGGAGCGCGCCGAGACCGGCTTCGGCCGCGAGCACCGCGCCGACCTGAGCGACCTGCCACCGGGCCGGTACTGCTGCGAGATCCTCGTCACCGACCGCTCCGGCCTGTGGACCCGCGACGACAACGCGGGCCTCGGCCACCAGGTGCCCGTGGAGGGCGCCGCGCAGGCCCCGGCGCAGGACGACTTCCAGCGGGTCAAGGGCGTCGGGCCGAAGACGTCCGCACTGCTGAACAAGGCGGGCGTCACCACGTTCGAGCAGCTCTCGGCCCTGACGGTCGAGGAGCTCGCGGCCATCATGCAACCGGCGGGCATCGGCGCGGAACGGCTGACCAAGCAGGACTGGATCGGCCAGGCCGCCAGGCTGGCCGCCGACGAGCGGAGGGCGGTGCCGGAGCGGCACACGTTCACGCTGACGGTGACCGCCGACAGCGGCAGCAGGGAGGTGCTGAACTGCGAGATCCGCCACCACCAGACGGACGACGTCTCGCGGGTGCGCGGCTGGGACGTCGAACGGCTGCTGGCCTTCATCGGGGAGCGGGCACGACTACGCGACCGGTGACGTGACGGCGGTGGCCCCAGCGGTGGCCCAGTGGTGGTCTCGGTGGTGGTCCTGGCGGTGGTCCGGGGCGGCGGTCTGGGCGATGGTCCTGGCGGTGGTCCGGGGCGGTGGTCCGGGCGGCGGCCCGGCGGTGGCCTGGTGCTTCAGACGGCCAGGTGGCGGCGTACCGACTCGTACAGGGCGTGCGTCTCGGGGCTGGGGGTCATGCCGAGGACGGCGTCCAGCTCCCTGCGGCAGGTCTCGTACTGGGCGAGCGCCTTGTGCGGCTGGTTCTGGCGGGCGTGGCAGCGCATGAGCAGGCGGTGGGTCTGCTCGCGGCAGGAGTCCCTCGCCAGGACCTGCCGGCAGGTGTCGACGCACTTCGCGTACGCGCCCGCCTCCAGGTAGAGGACGGCCAGGCCGTCGAGCAGATCGACGTGCGCCGCGCTCAGCCGCTCCCGCTCCGGCACCACCCAGTCCAGGTACGGGGCGTCCTCCAGCAGGTCGCCCTCGTACAGCGCCCTGGCCGCCTCGTGCCGGGCGATGGCCTCCTCCCGCCGGTCCTCCTCCGCCCTCAGCCGGGTCGCCGTGGCGCAGCCGCCGGTGAACGCCTCGATGTCCAGCCAGATCGACAGCTCGGGGGACAGGGCGTAGGTCTCCCGTTCGTACACGATGAGCTGCCTGCCGGGGGAGACCTTGCGGAGGTCGGCGCGCAGGGCGTGCATGGTGGCGTTCAGGCGGTTGCGGGCGGCGTTCTCGGGGACGCCTGGCCAGATGGCGTCTATGACGGCGTCTCGGCGGATGGGCTTGGGGTGGGACAGGAGGAGGTACATCAGGACGGATCTGCCCAGCTTGCCCGACCACCCGACCACCGGCTGGCCGTCCACCCGGATCCGGAAGGTGCCCAGCAGCCAGGCCTCGACGTCGGCACGGGCACCTCCGCCGTCCCCGCTGTGCCCGTCGCGCTCGTGCGGCGCCGCGCCGGGTGCCAGGGCCGTGACCGGGGCGGTGATGTGTGGCAGGGCGGCGGCGTGCGGTGGGGCGGTGCTGTGCGCTGGGGCGGTGGTGTGCGGCGGGGCGGGGGTGTGTGGCGGGATGGTGGTGTGCGGTGAGGTGCCGGGCTGGGCCGAGGCGGTGGACTGGGCCGAGATGCCGGGCTGGGGCGAGGTGGTGGGCTGGGCTGAGGTGGTGGCCTCCAGCGCCTGCAGCAGCAGCACCATGCGCTTACGAGCCGACCGCGCCCGCACAGCCCGCCGCATGAGCCGCAGCGCGTGCCGAATCCTCTCCCCGTCCCCCTGCCCCGCCGCCAGCTCGTGCGCACGCCGCCCGTACCGAAGCGCCTCCTTCAACTCCCCGGTGACGAGCGCGGCCCTGGCTCGCCGCCACGCCTCGTGAGAGTCCCCCAGAACTTCCGCCTCCACCCCCGCCTCCTCACCGAGGTCCGTCTCTGCCAGCAGTTCGGCCACCAGCTCCCGGTCCCCGGCCCGGCGCGACAGCTCCACCGCCTCCCGCGCGGCGTGCGCTCCCACCAGCTCTCCCGCCACCACCGCCAGCCGCTGGCGAAAGGCAGGGGACCGATCGGGCCGCAGGGCACAGAGCGCGGTGGACCAGAACGGCAGCATCCGGTACCAGCCACCGGCGAGCGGCTCCCACCAGGGCTCCTTGTCGGGCTCACGCAGCGCGGGCCGCAGCGCGGACAGGTCGTCGTGCGCGTACCCGAGCCGCGCCGCCAGCCCCAGCGCCTGCAGCCGCGCGGGCTCGGCGTCCCGCAGCAGCCACAACGTGACAGCGGCGACGAGCGAGGCCAGCCCGTCGGCACGCATGACACACTCACCGATCCCGCCACCGCCGCCGAGCCCAGCGCGCCCGCTGAACACGCCACTGCTGCCGAGCTCTCGGCCGCGCGCCGAGGCAGCTCGCAGCACCGAGTCGATGACCGCCGACCGCCCTCCCGTCACGGCCACCAGCCGGTCGACGACGTCCCGTCCCAGCGGGCAGTCCAGCTCCCCGGCCGCCGCGACCGCCGCGTCAGACGACACCGCCAGCCCCCGGTCGCCCGCGCACGGCGACAGGACGACCTCGCTGGCGGCCAGCGCCGGTGACGGGCCGCCGAGTTCGGTGGTGTCCGCGAGCGGCTGCTGGATGACCACGGTCCCGGCCGGCTCGCTCGCCGCCGCCAGGCGCCGCAGGTCGTCGGCCCCCAGCTCGTACGGTTCCGGCCGCAGCCACCCGAGCCCCTTGCCCGCCCGCAGCAGGTCGGCGGCCAGCCGTCCCTCGACCAGGTAGCCCTCGGGGACGAGGAGGTGCAGCCGGGCCCTGTCACCGAGCCCGTCGAGCGAGAACTGCGCCGGCCACCTCAGCTCCGGCATCGGCGCGGCCACCTTGGCGAGGAGCATCGTCGCACCTCCGGGGACGGAAGGTCCGCGGAAACGATAGGCGGCGCCGCAGGGGCCGACAACAGGGGGACGGCCAGGGTTCTCCCTAGGGCGGACGGCCGGTGACATCAGGCTTACCGCCCTGGGCGGTCACCAAGTGACGCCGGGCCTGCCGCCCTCAGCCGCGAGGCTCACTCCAGCCGCTGCCCCACCCGCTCGGCGACCAGCTTTAGCGCGGCGGCACTGGCGGGCAGCACGTTCACCATGGTGAAGAACACGTGCATCTGCCCATCGAACCGCTTCAGCTCCACCGGCACCCCCGCCTGCCGCAGCCGTTCCGCGTACTCCTCGCCCTCGTCCCGCAGCACGTCGTGCTCGGCCGTCAGAATCAGGGCGGGCGGCAGGCCGGACAGGTCGGCGGCGCGCAGGGGTGAGACGTCGGGGTTGGCGCGTTGGGCAGGGTCGGGCGCGTAGTGGTCCCAGAACCAGACCATGGCGTCGCGGGTGAGCATGAGCTGGTTCTCGGGGTCCTGGTAGGAGGTCCTGTCGAGGTCGCAGTCGGTGACCGGGTAGACGAGCACCTGGAGCGCGATGGACGGGCCGTTCTCGTCCCTGGCGCGCTGGGCCACGACGGCGGACAGGTTGCCGCCGGCGCTGTCGCCCGCGACGACGATGGGCATGCCGGGCATGCGGTCGGCGACCCAGCGCAGCGCCGTGTAGGCGTCGCGGGCGGCGACCGGGTAGCGGTGCTCGGGGGCGAGCCGGTAGTCGGGCAGGACGACGGTGCAGCCGGTGCGGGCGGCCAGTTTCCTGCCCAGAGTGTCGAACTCGTCGAGCGCGCCGAGCACCCAGCCGCCGCCGTGGAAGTAGAGGATGACGCCACGCGGCGTGCCCATGGGGACCAGGACGCGGGCCGGGAAGGAGCCGCCGTCCTCGGTCGCGATGGTGGTCTCCTCGACGCGGGCCATGGCGGGGCCCTTGCCGTACAGCTCTCCGAGGAAGGTGCCGAGGGCGCGGGCCTCCGGAACGGTCATCTCGTGCAGCGGCTTGCCACCCATGTCGGCGAGCTGCTTGAGGAAATCGGTCGTCGCGTGGTCAAGGGCCATGGGACGTCACCTCACATCGGGGGGAACGACGTAGGTCAAACCCGAACGTAGGGGGCGCTGCGGAAGTTGTCGAGACCGGCGCGTGTGAAGCGAATGACCTGGGGCAACGCAACGAGGATGAAGGTGGTTACGGTCTCGTCGTGGCGGGAGCTGGACGACGCGGTCGGCGAGGCGGGGCGGTGTGACGGCGCCGGGCACGCGCATTCGACGCTGGTGTTCCGCGGGCTGGCGCGGAGCGCGTACACGCACATGTCGGGCCTGGCCCGGCTGCGTGGCGACTACGCGGCCGTCGAGTCCCACCTGATACGAAATTTCCGGAAATATGCCCACCGTCAGACGCCCGGACCGACCATCTGGGACTGGCTGGCGCTCGGCCAGCACCACGGCCTGCCCACCCGCCTGCTCGACTGGACGTTCTCCCCCCTCGTCGCCCTGCACTTCGCCACCGCCTCCTGGCCCCAGGACGACGGCGTGCTGCTCTCCATCGACTGCGCGGCCGCCCACGAGTTGCTGCCCGAGCCGCTCAGCAAGCTGCTGGCCGCCGAGGGCGCGCTGCTGTTCACCACCGAGATGCTCGCCAAGGTCGCGGCCGATCTGCCCTGCCTCGACGAGCTGGGCGGCGACCGGCCGTTCCTGACCTTCTTCGAGCCGCCGTCGCTGGACGAGCGGGTGGTCAACCAGTCGTCGGTGCTGTCGGTGCTCTCCGATCCGAGGTTCCAGCTTGAGCAGTGGCTGGAGGAGCATCCGGGGGCGGCGCGGGCCTGGCTGATCCCGTCCGAGGTCAAGGCCGAGATCAGGCAGCGGCTGGACCAGGCGAACATCACCGAGCGCGTCCTGCTGCCGGGGCTGGACGGGCTGGCCGACTGGCTGCGGCGCTACTACTCGCCCGGCTCGATCGAGGACGGGAGCGCGGGCGCGTCGATGGCGGGCCAGGAGGAACGCCACCGCCAGGACGGCCGCATGGCGGGCTGACACCCCCGGGCCCAGGTCGCGGGGGACGGACCGCGCCAGGTTACGCCCCTTCCGCGGCACCAGGACGCACGATCATCAGCACCACGACGACCGTCCACAACACGTTGTAGATCCCGGCCAGCATGGACAGGGCACGCAGCCGATCACGCTCGCCCGGCGTGGCGAGGGCGTCGCGCTGGCGCGGGTAGATCTGCACGGCCAGCAGCAAGCCCGCCGCCGCGGTGAGGACCATGGCGAGGACGACCCACACCTCGCCGGTACGGCCCTGCACGGAGGCCAGCACGATGCCGGCCGCGGGCACGACCAGCCCGGCGATGCTGTAGCCGCGGGTGATGCGGTGCAGCGCGGCGGCGACGGCGCGGCTGCGCTCCCGGCCGGGGCCGGAGCCGGTGACCGGCACGTATCGCGGGAACAGGCTGGTCGCGATGGCGGAGCCGCCTACGAACACGATGCCGGCGACCACGTGGATGGACAGCAGCAGAGACTCCACGACGTTCTCCCTTCAAAAACCAAACCTTCAGGCGAACTGAAGCTTAACATCAAACCTTCAGGTCACCTGAAGCAGAGGATGGCGCGATCTGTGGGGTAGCGGTCGTTGACGCCATGAGGCGGCGGCCAGCAGGGTGGAGGGGTGAGTCAGCGCCGCATCGTCTTCGTCGTCTACGACGCCTTCCAGTCCCTCGACCTGACCGGCCCCTACGAGGTGTTCCAGCAGGCCGGACGGCGGTCGGGCCGCTACGCGTGCGAGATCGTCGCGCCCGAGCCAGGCCCCGTCCACACGGGCAGCGGCCTGCCCGTGCACGCCGGGCACGGCATCGGCACGCTGCCGCCCGACGGGGTGGACACGCTGGTCGTGGCAGGCGGCAGCGGCGTCTACGCGGCCAGGCAGGATCCGGCGCTGGTCGGCTGGGTAGCCGAGGCGGGCGCCGCGGCCCGGCGGGTGACGTCGGTGTGCACGGGGGCGTTCCTGCTGGCCGCCGCCGGTCTGCTCGACGGCCGCAGGGTCACCACCCATTGGGCCCGCGCGCAGCGGCTGGCCGAGGAGCATCCGGCCGTGACGGTGGACAGCGAGCCGATCTTCATCAGGGACGGGCGCGTGTGGTCCTCGGCGGGCGTCACCGCCGGCATGGACCTCGCCCTCGCGCTCGTGGAGGACGACCTCGGCCAGGAGGTGGCGCTCGACGTGGCCCGCCACCTGGTGCTGTTCTTGCGCAGACCGGGCAACCAGTCACAGTTCAGCGTGGCGCTGTGGTCCGCGCAGCCGTCCACCGACCCGATCCGCGCCGCCGTGGCGGCCATCCACGCCGACCCCGGCGCGCGGCACGACATCCAGGACCTCGCCGCGCACGCCGGGCTCAGCCCGCGCCACCTGCAGCGCCGCTTCACCGCCGAGCTCGGCGTCCCGCCCGGCTCGTACGTCGAGCGGGTCCGCGTCGAGGCGGCCCAGCGCGCGCTGGCGTCCGGCGACGAACCCGTCGAGGTCATCGCCCGCCGCTGCGGCTTCGGCACCGCCGAGACGCTGCGCCGCACGTTCCACCGTCGCGTCGGCGTCGCGCCGTCCGACTACCGCGACCGATTCCACGCCAACGCCCGAGGAGGCGCCACGTGACCACGTACGGACTGCTCATCTTCGACGACGCCGAGGAGCTCGACTTCGCCGGCCCCTGGGAGGTCTTCACCCTGTCGGCGGCGCTGCGCGGCGGCGGCGACAGCGCGGTGCTGATCGCCGAGCGTGCGCCCGCGCCCGTGCGCTGCGCGAAGGGCATGCGGGTGCTGCCCGACCACGGGCTCGACGACCACCCGCCCCTGGACGTGCTGCTCGTGCCCGGCGGCGGAGGCGCCAGGAAGGTGCAGATGCACAACCCCGTCGTCACCGGCTGGGTGGCCGGGGCGGCGGAGCGGGCGAGCTGGGTGATGAGCGTGTGCACCGGCGCGTTCGTGCTGCACGCGGCCGGGCCAGCGCGCGGGCGGCGGGTGGCCACGCACTGGCAGCTCGAGGAGGAGCTGGAGGGGCGGGGGGACGTCACCGTCGTGCGGGACGCCCGGTACGTGGTGGACGGCAAGCTGCTCACCAGCCAGGGGGTCTCGGCCGGGATCGACGCCGCGCTGTGGCTCGTCGGGCGGCTGCACGGCCGCGACCACGCCCGCGCGGTGCGCAGGCAGATGCAGTACGATCCCGCGCCGCCGTACCTGGCGGACGAGCCGATCCTCGCGTGATCAGGAGAACGCGGCCCGGATCGTGTCGCCCACCTGCCGCTGAACCGGGTCGGCGCCTTCTCCGAACAGCCGCTCGTCCACGTCGGCCACCGCCGCCCGCGCCCGCTCCATCAGGCGCGCCCCCTCGGCCGTGACCTCGATGGCCGACGCCGACCCCGCGCGGGCGGTGTTGTCGCGCACCAGCCCGGCCCCGGCCAGCGCCTTCACCGCCGCGTGCACGCTCTGCACGGTGATGCCCGACATCCGCGCCAGATCGCTGAACGAGACGCCGGGCATGGCGGCGATGTGCCCGAGCAGCCCGAGCCGGCTGACCGTGAGGTCGAGCGGGGAGAGGGCGGCGTTGAGCTCGGTCTCGACCTGGCGCGCGAGCGTGAGCACCACGATGGAGGCGCTGGTGGTCGGGGGCGCGGGGCGGTCGTCGTCGGAGCTCACCAGCCAAGTCTCCACTAGGGTCTGGCGTCATGGCGAACGACGGCGGCGTGCGGGAGAAGGTGGCGTGGGTGCTGGTGCGCGATCATCGGGTGCTGATGACGCGCAGCCACGGCCGTGAGGTGTTCTACTTTCCCGGCGGGATGCGGGAGCGGGGCGAGTCCGACAGCCAGACCCTGGTCAGGGAGATCGACGAGGAGCTGCTGACGGCGATCGACGCCGGCTCGATGCGGCATTTCGGGACGTTCGAGGTGCCGGCCGGGCATCCGGAGCACGGGCCGTTCCGGATGATCTGCTACACCGCCGATCACGACGGGCCGCTGACCCCGTCGATGGAGATCGTGGAGGTGGCCTGGCTGGGGTACGCCGACCGCCACCGGGTGTCGTACGTCGACTCGCTGGTCTTCGAGGCGCTCCACGACGGCGGCCTGCTGCGCTGAGAACGGGCACTTCTCCCGTACCAGACTGATCGCTAGGCTGGCGGCACCTCGGTGCAGGGAGACGACGCGTGAGTGCTGTTGAGCCGGACGTGCCCGGTGTTGACCCCACGGTTCCCAGCGTGGCTCGCATGTACGACTACTACCTGGGCGGAAAGGACAACTTCCCCGCGGACCGGGAGGCGGCGGAGAAGATCATCGCGATCGTCCCCGAGGTGCGTGAGACGGCCCGCGACAACCGGGCCTTTCTCGGCAAGGCCGTGCGCGTCATGGCCGAGCAGGGGGTGCGGCAGTTCCTGGACCTCGGCGCCGGACTGCCCACGCAGGAGAACGTGCACCAGGTCGCGCAGCGGATCGTGCCGGATGCCCGCGTCGTCTACGTGGACAATGATCCGATCGTTCTGACGCATGCCCGCGCCCTGCTCGCCGACAACCCGCACACGCTCGCGTTATGGGGTGACATCACCGACCCGGCGGCGCTGCTGAGCGACCCGGAGCTGACCGGGCACCTGGACTTCAGCCGGCCGGTGGGGCTGCTGACGTCGGCGGTGCTGCACTTCGTGCCGGGTGACCAGCAGGCGAGCGACATCGTCAAGACGCTGCGCGCGCCGCTCGCGCCGGGCAGCCACCTGCTCATCTCGCACTTCTACGCGCCCGATACCGACGACCCGAAGGTCAGGGCGGGTCAGCAGGTCTACAGGGCGACGAAGCCGGGCGCGCTGATCGCCCGTTCGCTGCGGCAGATCGGCGCCTACTTCGACGGGCTGAGCCTGCTGGAGCCGGGCCTCGTCCCCGTCAAGTCGTGGCGGCCCGACGCGGAGCTGGACCGGCAGGTCGAGGTGGATCTCGCCGCGCCCGCGCTCGTCGGCGCGGTCGGCCGGGTGCCTTAGGGACTTCCCTAGGTCGCGCCCTGAAGACAGGGCGTGACCGGCTGCATAGTGTCGGCACCTCTCATCTCTCTGTGAAGAAGGTGCCGGGCCATGGCCACTCCCCGTGCGGAAGGCAGCGAGTTCAGCTACGTCGACAAGACCAACGGCCATCTCACGTCCTTCGCCGCCAAACCCGACGAGGCCATGGTGACGTTCGCGCCCCAGGCCCAGGCGGAGATCGACACGCTCAACCGGATCGTCGCCGACCCGGCCCTGCTGTCCGTCAGCCAGGGCTACGACCTGGAGCGGGGCTTCGCCGCCGTCTACGTCAGCCCCACCCGGATGGGCGACGTGGCCGCGCAGGCCGAGGTCACGAACTCGCTCCCGGTCATGATCGACGAGTACGGCGCGTCCAGGTACTTCCTGCCGGACGAGCTCACCGTGCAGTTCCGCCCCGGCGTCGAGGCGGCCCGCGCCGAGGAGATCATCGGGCAGCAGGGCAGCCGCGTCCTGGCGCGTCAGCGCACGCCCGGCTACTACACGGTGGCGGTGCCGGAGGGGCGCGGCCTGTTCGAGGCGATCCGCGAGCTGTCCCGGCTGGACGAGGTGGCCTTCGCCGAGCCCAGCGAGGTGGGCTTCAACAGCAAGCTGCTGTTCATCCCCGGCGACGCGGACTTCGGCAGGCTGTGGGGGATGCGCAACACCGGCCAGACGGTGAACGGCGCCGCCGGGCTCGCGGACGCCGACATCCACGCAGGCGAGGCGTGGGAGATCACCAGGGGCGACCCCGAGGTGATCCTCACCGTCATCGACACCGGCACCGCGATCACCCACCCCGACCTCGCGGCCAACATCCTGCCGCGCGGCGCGGAGGACTGGGACTTCGCCGACGCCGGCGACCCCGTCCCTGAGGACGAGGACGGCCACGGCACGCACGTCGCCGGCACCTGCGCCGCCGTGAACGACGCGGTCGGCGTCGTCGGCGTGGCGCCGCTGTGCCGCGTGATGCCGCTGCGCGTGGACCTCACGACCGGCATGAACCAGAACCGCGCCGACGCGATCAACTACGTGGCCGCCCAGGCCGGCACGCACGCCGAGCGCCGCTACGTCGTCAACTGCAGCTGGCGGATGAACGGCGACCACGCGGGCGTCAGGACCGCCATCCAGAACGCGGTGGCCGCGAACGTCGTCGTGGTCTTCGCGGCGGGCAACGCCGGCACCAACACCGACATCACCCCGCAGTTCCCCGGCGTCTACCCGGACGTGATCGCGGTGGCCGCGCTCGACCAGTCCGACCGCAAGGCCACGTTCTCCAACTTCGGCACCAACGTGGACGTCTCCGCGCCCGGCGTCAACATCTGGTCCACCTTCCCCAACGGCGGCTACGCCTTCCTCGACGGCACCTCGATGGCCTCGCCGCACGTGGCGGGGGTGGCCGCGCTCATCTGGTCGCGCAACCGCAACCTGACGAACCTCCAGGTCCGCCGGATCCTGGAGAGCACCTGCGACAACATCGACGCGACCAACGCCGGCTTCGTCGGCATGCTGGGCGGCGGGCGCGTCAACGCGATGAGCGCGGTCACCTCGCCGCTCATCTTTCCCGCCGTGATCGAGTACACCGCCGACCTGACGGGGGACAGGAAGGCCGACGTGGTCGGCTTCGGCGACGCGGGCATGTACGTCTCCAGGAACCAGGGGAACGGCCACTTCACCGGCCCGGCGCTGGCGATCGGCAACTTCGGCTACGAGGCGGGCGGCTGGCGCGTCGAGCGTCACCCGCGCTTCCTCGCGGACCTGACCGCCGACGGCCGGGCCGACGTGGTCGGGTTCGGCGACGCGGGCGTGTGGGTGTCGCGCAACAACGGCAACGCCACGTTCCAGCCGCCGCAGCTCGTGGTGCAGAACTTCGGGTACGAGGCGGGCGGCTGGCGCGTCGAGCGCCATCCGCGTTTCCTGGCGGACCTGACCGGCGACAGGCGGGCCGACATCGTCGGCTTCGGCTACGGCGGGGTGTGGACGTCCCGCAACAACGGCAACGGCACCTTCCAGGGGCCGCAGCTCGTGGTGCAGAACTTCGGTTACGACGCGGGCGGCTGGCGGGTGGAGCGGCATCCGCGTTTCCTGGCCGACCTGACCGGGGACGGCCGGGCCGACATCGTGGGGTTCGGCTACGCGGGCGTGTGGGTGTCGCTGAACAACGGCAACGGCACGTTCCAGGCGCCGCAGCTCGTCGTCGGCAACTTCGGCTACGACGCCGGCGGCTGGCGGGTCGAACGTCACCCGCGCTTCCTCGCGGACCTCACGGGTGACAAGCGGGCCGACATCGTCGGCTTCGGCGACGGCGGCGTATGGGTGTCGCTCAACAACGGCAACGGCACCTTCCAGGCGCCGCAGCTCGTCGTGCAGAACTTCGGGTACGAGGCGGGCGGCTGGCGCGTCGAACGCCATCCGCGTTTCCTGGCCGACCTGACCGGGGACGGCCGGGCCGACATCATCGGGTTCGGCTACGCCGGAGCCTGGGTGTCGCTGAACAACGGCAACGGCACGTTCCAGGCGCCGCAGCTCGCGGTCGGCAACTTCGGCTACGACGCCGGTGGCTGGCGCGTCGAGCGGCACCCGCGCTTCGTCGCCGACCTCACGGGCGACGCCCAGGCCGACATCCTCGGCTTCGGCCACGCGGGCGCGTGGGTCTCCGTCAACAGCGGCAAGGGCGCCTTCGGCAACCCCGACCTGAGGATCGGCGACTTCGGCTACGGCGCGGGCGGCTGGCGCGTGCACAAGCACCCGCGCCTGGTCGTCGGGCCGCGCTGACCCGGTGGCACCGTCGCGACGGGGCGGGCAGGCCCCGTCGCGACCCGCCTCACGACTTCGCCGTCAGGAGGCAGAACCGTTTGTCCAGCCCCGTCATCCGGAGCAGCCGGGTGATGCGTGGTTGAGCGCCGCTCAGCTTGACCGTGCCACCGGCGGCTTCGGCGGTGTTGGCGGCCCAGATCAGCGTGTTGAGCCCCGATGAGTCGCAGAAGGCGACGTCTTGCAGATCGACGATCACGGACGGCGGCCTGAGGCAGGAAAGCGCCTCGGCCAGCCCGTTGCGGAACTCCTCCTTGGAGGCCAGATCCAGGTCACCAGCAGGACGCAGGACAGCCGCGTCGTCACTCTCGGTGACCACCCAGGAGAAGCCGGTGCGGTCTGCGCTTCTCATTCAACCCCTCCGCTTTGCAACGGTTCGCACACTTATCATTGCATAGTGCAATTGAACTGGGAAGTTACACTCAGGAGCCCCCGGACAACCGACAACAGGGGCCATGGCCGTGGACGACGACGCTGAGGACCTCGACGCGGTCATCACGGCCGTGCTCGCGGGCTCCCGGCTGCTCATCTCCGTCGCCGCCCGGTCACTCGCGGCCGTCGAGGACAAGATCACCCTGCCGCAGTTCAGGATGCTGGTGCTGCTGGCCGGCCACGGCGGCGTCAACCTGGTCACCATGGCCGAGCTGCTCGACGTCAACTCCTCCACGGCCATGCGGATGGCCGACCGCCTCGGCGGCGCCGGGCTGATCGTCAGGGAGGTCAACCCGGACAACCGGCGGGAGAGCATGATGCGGCTGACCAAGGAGGGGCACCGCATCGTGGACGAGGTGATGGCCCGCCGCAGGAAGCAGATCGGCGAGATCGTCTCCCGCCTGTCCGCCACCCAGCGCCAGGCGCTGATCTCGGCCATGAACGCCTTCAACGAGGCGGGCGGCGAGTCCGCCGCGAGCCTGCCGCAGTGGCCCGGAGTCTGAGCCGCCCCCCTGAGCCGCCCCCCTGAGCCGCCCCCCTGAGCCGCCCCCCTGAGCCGCCCCCCTGAGCGCCTCAGGCGGGCCGGTAGTCGCGCAGGTAGCGGGAGACCTGGTCGGTGTAGCCGCGCCACTTCGCCGGGATGCCGTTCGCCCTCTTCAACGGCTCCACCCCGCTGCGGTAGAGCGCGGCCAGCTTCAGCGCGGGGTCGCCGGGCAGCCGCTCGATCTGCGGGCCCAGGCCGCACAGGAAACGGCCCATGGACACGATCGACAGCTCCGCGTCGAACGGGGGAGCGGGCTTCGGGCTCTGCAGGCCGCCCGGCTGCCAGTGCCACAGCACCTCGGGGGTCCACCTGGCGATGCCGTACTCGTTGCGGACGCTGTCGGACAGCAGCGGGTCGTAGCCGGACTCCGCCTTGAGCATCGCGGCGATCAGGGCGGGGCTCAGGCCCGGCTCCTCGCAGTACGTGCCCGCCTGCACGATCAGCGGGCGGTACTGGTCGGGGATGTCGGAGTCCTCGCGCAGCCATCGGGCGGTGGTGGTCTGGGGTGGTTTCAGGGTGGTGGTGGGGGCCGGGGTGCCGTCGGAGGGGCGGATGAGGGTGACGGCCGCGGTGGCGACCACCGCGACGGTCACGGCGGCGCCACCCGCGAGCACCGCACGCCGCTTGTTGCGGACGGCCCGCCCACCGGGCTCCGCAGGGTCGTCGCCCGCGGGGAGCGGTGGCGCGTCCGGCGCAGGTGGCGGCGGGGCGGGGGTGGGGGAGGTCAGGGCGGCGGCGTACGCGGCCGCGTCCTCCCACCGTCTCTCGCGATCAGGATCCAGCGCCCGCATCACCGCCACGTCCACCGCCTCAGGCACCCCGCCCCGCAACGCGCTCGGCGGCACCCGCTGCTCGGGCTTGCCCGGCACCTCCCCCGTGAGCAGGTGATACGTCAACGCCCCCAGCCCGTGCACGTCCGCCCGCGCGTCCGGCGCACCGTCGAAGTAGAGCTGCTCGGGAGCCTGGTACCCGGGCGACCCGGCAGGCAGCGTCATCCCGCTCAGATGGTCGGTGAACCGGGCGATCCCCAGGTCGGCCACCATCACCCGCTCCCCGCCCTCGGGCCGCGAGCAGAACAGCACGTTCGACGGCTTCAGGTCACGGTGGACGACCCCGATGCTGTGCAGCACGGCGACGCCCTGGCAGATCTCGCCCACCAGGCCGAGCGCCTCGGCCACGCTCATGGGCGTCCCCCGGAGCCGGTCCAGCAGGGTGCCCCTGTCGGCGTACGTCATCACGAAGTACGGGCGCCCGTCGTCCAGCTCGCCGAGGTCGAAGACCTGCACGAGCAGGTGGGAGTCGGCGCGGCGCAGCAGCCGCGCCTCCTGGAGGAACCGCTCGCGCACGTCGGCCTGCCTGGACCAGTTGTCGGCGAGGATCTTGACCGCGACCCACGAGTGCAACTCTTCGTCGCGGGCGAGGTAGACGGAGGCGAAACCGCCGACGCCGATGAGCTGCTCGATCCGGTAGCGGCCTGCGTGGGATGGAGCCGTCATTCAGCTCATGATGGTCGATGACCTTGGTTTCGTCCACGCGTCCTGGTAGCTGCCAGGTTCCCCGGACGGCCCCGCTGCCCTCAGGATGGGGTATGCCCCACAGCACGATCCTGATCCAGCTCGCCGCCGCGCCGACGGACGACCGGCCGTACTCGCGGGAGCTCGCGCCGGGCGAGCAGGTGTCGTTCGGGCGGGGGACGCCAGGCTCGCCCGTGGATCTCGTGCTGGACGACCCCGCCGTGTCCCGCCGGGCCGGACGGATCGCCGCGGTGGGCGACTACTGGCTGCTGACCAACCTGAGCACGTCCAAGACGTACGTGGTGGAGAACCCGGAGGGCGGCGGCGAGTTCGTCAAGGTGCCGCCGGGGCGGATGGGGGCGCCGATCCCGTTCGAGTTCTCCCGGGTGTCGCTGCCGGCCGTGGACGGGACGGTCTCGTTCCTGGTGTTCGCGCCGCAGCACATCCACGTGCCGCCGGGGAACGCGGACGGCGGCCCCGTCACGCAGGTCGCCTACCCGCTCGACCAGAACGCGAAGTACTTCCGCATCCTGGTCGCCCTGTGCGAGCCGCGCCTGCGCGACCCCTCCACCTCGCGCATCCCCACCATCCCCGAGATCATCGAACGGCTGCCGGACCTCGGGCTCAGCCGCACCGCCGCCGGCTTCCACATCGGTTACCTCGCGGAGAAGAAGCTGCACGTCAAGAGCCCGCAGAGCGGGGAGGGCAAGGCCGACTGGCAGCGGCACGCGCTGGTGTCGCTGGCGCTGAAGTTCGACCTGGTCACCAGTGATCATCTCGCTCTGCTTCCGTTCCCCCGCCGCTGACCTGCCCGTTCAGCGGCTCCGAGACGTCCCGAGCCGGTCCTTCGCGACGGGGGCCTGCCCCGATCAGGAATCAACGCGTTCTGTTGGGGTAGCCGAGCGCGGATGCGCAACGAGGGAATGCGGAGTGGCCGGCTCGGGGCCCGCGGCCTGGGGCCGCGGCTGACCCTGGCCGGCCTCGCCGCGTGGCTCATCCTGATCCCGTTCAGCCTGCTGCTGCTGGTGGCCAAGATGCCCCTCAACGACCTGGACGCGGGGGTCGCCGCCGAGCTGCACGCGTACGCGCTCGCCAACCCCGGCGTGACCAGGGTGCTCATCGTGTGGACCGACGTCTTCGGGCCGTGGCCGTGGCGGATCGCCGTCATCGCGTGCGCCCTGTGGCTGCTGCACAAGGGCGCCACCAGGGTGGCCGCCTGGGCGGTCACCACCATCACCGTGGGCGGGCTGCTCGGGCTGGCGATCAAGGTGATCGTCGACCGGGCCAGGCCGATGCTGCCCGACCCCGTCGCGCTGGCCCCCGGCGACAGCTTCCCGTCCGGTCACACGGTCAACGCGACGCTCGGCGCGGGCATCATCGTGCTGATCCTGCTGCCCGTGCTGCCCCGCTGGGGGCGGCGGGTGGCCTGGGCGGTGGCCGCCTTCCTGGCGCTGTCCGTCGGATACACCAGGATCGCGCTCGGCGTGCACTGGATGAGCGACGTGGTCGCGGGGCTGGTGCTGGGGGTGGCGACGATCGCCGCGACGGCGGCGGCATTCGAGACGTGGCGGCGGGGCCAGGGCCGCAGGCCCTCCTCGCCGGTGGCAGAAGGAGTCGAGCCCGAGTCGGTACGGGCGCTTCGTGAGTGAAGGGGTGCTTCGTGAGTAAGACCGAGGATCTGAAGTATTACGGGCTGACGCTGTTATCGCCGATGCTGCTGATGGCGGCGGTCACGTACGGCGCGGGTCAGGCGGTCCTGGCCTGGCCCACCGGCGAGGCGGAGCTGAGCCGCGACCTGGCCGCAGCCCGCGACCCGGCCTGGAACACCGCCACCGACCTGGGCAGCAGCCTGTCCGACACGCCCTACATCGTGGCGCTCACGGCGGTGGTCGCGATCGTCTTCAGGCTCTGGTTCCACCGGTGGCGCGAGTCGATCTTCCTCATCGCCGCCGTGTGGAGCCAGTCGCTGGTGTTCCTGGCCACCACCGAGGTCGTCGGACGGCACCGCCCGCCCGTCAAGCACCTCGACCCGGCGCCGCCCACCTCCAGCTTCCCGTCCGGGCACGTCAGCGCGGCGGTCGCGTTCTACTGCGGGGTCGCGGTCGTGCTCACCACGCGCGTGCGCAGCACGGCGGCGCGGGTGGCGATCTGGACGCCCGCGGTCGCCGCGCCCCTGATGGTCGGCTTCTCGCGGCTCTACCGCGGCATGCACTTCCTGACCGACGTCATGTGGGGGCTGCTGCTCGGCGCGGCCTGCGTGGTGATGGCCGCCTGGTCGATCCTGTACCGCCGCGCCAGGACGAGCCCGTCCCATCCCGCCAGAACGGCGGTCCGCGCCGGGTGACTAGAGCAGGTCCTCGACGCGGATCGGCAGGCGGCGCGGGCGGCGGCCGGTGGCGTGGAAGACGGCGTTCGCGATGGCAGGGGCGACCCCCACCAGGGCCACCTCTCCCAGCGTCTTGACGCCCATCGGGTTGAGCGTGAAGTCCGGCTCGCCGATGAAGTCCACCTCGATCCGGCCCACGTCCGCGTTGACCGGGATCACGTAGTCGGCCAGGTCGGCGTTGACGAAGCCGCCGTAGCGGGGATCGACCTCGCTGTGCTCGCTCAGCGCCGCGCCGATGCCCCACACCACCGCGCCGCGCACCTGCGCGTCCGCGGTGACGGGGCTGGCCACCCGGCCGCAGTCGGCCACGCTGACCACCCGCGAGACGCGCACGCGCGGCGCGGCCGGGTCCACCCGCACCTCGGCGAAGTGCGCGATGAAGCTGAACGCGACGTGCCCGGGAAAGTCGGGGCCCGCGGGGGCGACCAGGCCCGCGCGCATGCGGTCGATCGCCGCGGGCGGCTGGCCGGGGCCCCGCGTGACGGCCTCGGCCACCACCTCCTCCGCGCCGGACGCCCTCACGGCCGCCGCCACGTCCACGGGGCCCTCCGGCGGCGCCTTCAGGCGTTCGCGCAGCTCCCGCAGGGCGGCGTGGACCGCGAGCAGCGAGCTGTTGGTGCCCCACGCGCCCGCCGTCAGATGGTGCGGCACGACCCGCGTGTCTCCGACGACGGCGCGTACGCGATCGGCGCCGATGCCCAGATCGCCCGCGACGGCCCGGACCAGGGCGGTCGTGATGCCCTGCCCCATCTCGTGCCCGCCCACCTCCACCCGCACCCCGCCGTCCGCGCCCGCACGCAGGCGGGCCAGCACCGGCACCGTCATCACCGGGTACGCCCCCGCCGCCACCCCCCAGCCCACCGCCGCCCCGTCCGGCGCGCGCATCGAGCCGGGATCCGGCGAGCGGCCCGCCCAGCCGAACAGCTCCGCGCCCCGCCGCAGGCACGCCGCCAGATGACGGGACGTGAACGGCTTGCCCGTGACCGGATCCGCGACCGCGTCGTTGGCCAGGCGCAGCTCCACCGGATCCCGCCCCGCCGCGCAGGCCAGCTCGTCCACCGCCGACTCCAGCGCGAACGCCGCCGGATGCTCGAACGGCGCGCGCATGTAGCCGGGCGTCTGCGTGTCGGTCCTGACGTGGCGCTGGCGGCCCCGGAAGTTCCTGATGTCGTACAGGCGGGAGGTGATCTCCGTGTACGTGGCGGGCAGCAGGTCGTGGCGGGACGCCTGCTGGTCCACCTCGTGGATCGCGGCCAGCAGCCGCCCCGAACGGTCGGCGCCGAGCCGGACGCGATGCCTGCTCACCGGGCGGAAACTGGCCGCGTGGAAGGTGTGCGCGCGGGGCAGCACCAGCTTCACCGGACGGCCGAGCCGCCGGGCCGCCACCGCCAGGGGCGCGAGATGCGGCTGCAACGAGTTCTTCTGGCCGAACGCGCCGCCCACGTACGGGGCGACGACCTCGACGTTCTCCGGGGCGATGCCGAGCTGGCGGGCCAGGCCGCCGCGCAGCGCCCCGACGCTCTGCGAGCCCTCGTGGACCACCAGCGTGTCGCCCCGCCACTCCGCCACCCCGCCGATCAGCTCCATCGGCACCTGGTGCTGCGGGCCCGCCTCGTAGACGGCGTCCACGCGCAGCGGGCTGCGCTCGTACGCGCCGTCGGCGTCGCCCACGACGACGTCGGCCAGGAACGGCAGCGGCAGGGCCTCCTCCTGGAGCACCGTCTCCGTGCCGTCCGCGTCCAGCTCCACCGCGAACGGCTCCGTCTCGTACGTGGCCCGCACCCGCGCGGCGGCCTCGGTGGCGGCGACCAGCGTGTCCGCCACGACCAGCGCGATCGGCTGGCCTCGGTAGGCGACGTGGTCGTCCAGGAGCGGTTGGAGGCTCTGGAAGGCGTAGCCGTCGGCCATGAGGTAGCCGGCGGGGGCGATGCCCAGGTGGTCGAGGTGCGACAGGACGAGCAGGACGCCGGGGACGGCGGTGGCTTCGGCGGTGTCCAGGGCGGTGACGCGGCCTTTGCCGACGGTCGCGACGACCGGCATGGCGTAGGCGGTGCCGGGCGGCGTGTGGTCGGCGCCGTAGCGGGCCTGGCCGGTCACCTTCTCCCGCGCGCCGACCCGGCGCGTCCCCGCGTCGCTCACCTGCTCCCACCGGGCACTGACCCGGGACGTTTCTGCGTCGGTCATCGCTCGGCCCGCTCTCCGGCGCGTGGTCTTCTGATGCCGCTCATCGCTCGGCCCGCTCTCCGGCGATCCGCAGCGCCTCGGCGACGGTGCGGATGCCCAGCTCGATCCGGAACGCGTTGTGCGCGCCCGGGCGCGCGCCGGCGAACGCGGACTCCCCGGCCCGCCGCGCGCTGCGCTTGTCCAGCACCGCCCCCACCAGCTCCCGCTCGGCGGAGTGGCAGCGCCAGGGCCGGGTGGCGACGCCGCCCACGGCGACGCGGCACTCCCGCACCGTCCCGCCCTCGCCCAGCGCGACGGCCACCGCCGCCGAGGCCAGCGCGAACGCGTACGACTCCCGGTCCCTGACCTTGTGATACGTCGATCCGCGGCCGGCGGCGGTGACCGGCACGCGGATGCGGGTGATGATCTCGTCCCAGGCCAGCGTGTGCTCCTGGTCCGGCCTGTCCCCCGGCTCGACGTGCAGGGCGGCGAGGGGCAGCGTGCGCGGGCCGCGCGGCCCCGTCACGTCCACCTCGGCGTCGAACGCGATCAGCGCGACCGCCCAGTCACCCGGATAGGTGGCGATGCACGCGTCGCTGCCGCCGAGCAGGGCGTGCCCGCGGTCCAGGCCGCCGATCGCCGCGCAGCCGCTGCCTGGCTGCCGCTTGTTGCACGGGAACGGAGGGCCGCCGCGGAAGTAGGCGCAGCGGGTGCGCTGGAGCAGGTTGCCGCCTACGGTGGCCACGTTGCGCAACTGCTGGGAGGCGGCCTTGGCCAGCGACTCCGTGAGCGCCGGGTAGTCGCGGCGGAGCATCGGGTCGGCCGCCACGTCGGCCATCAGCGCGCCGGCGCCGAACGACAGCTCCCTCGATCCGGCCGTGTCGATGCCGGTCAGCTCGGGGAGCGCGCGGATGTCCACGACGGCCCTCGGGGTCTCGATGTCCAGTTTCATCAGGTCGTACAGGGTGGTGCCGCCGGCCAGCAGCCTGGTGCCGGGGCCGGACTCGGACAGGGCGCGGACGGCGTCGTCCAGGGTGGCCGGCGCCGTGTAGGAGAACGGGCGCACGCCTCAACCCTCCGGCCGTCCGGCGGCGGCGCGGATCGCGGCCAGGATGCCCGTGTACGCGCCGCACCGGCACAGGTTCCCGCTCATGTGCTCGCGGATCTCGTCGTCGTCACCGGCGTTGCCCTCGGCGACGCAGGCCAGCCCCGACATCACCTGCCCGGGCGTGCAGTACCCGCACTGCAGCGCGTCGTGATCCACGAACGCCTGCTGGAGCGGATGCAGCCCGCCGTCGGCCCCCGCCACCCCTTCGATCGTGCGCACCGACCGGCGATGCGCCTGCACGGCGGGGAGCAGGCAGGACACGACGCGCCGCCCGTCCACGTGGACCGTGCAGGCCCCGCACTGCCCGTGATCGCAGCCCTTCTTCGCCCCGGTCAGACCCAGCCGCTCGCGCAGGACGTCGAGCAGCGACTCCCGCGGGTCCAGGTCCAGGCGGACGTTCTGACCGTTGACCGTGAGCTCGGTCGCTACCTCCGAGGTCATATGCGCAACGCTAGTACCGAACGTCGCCTTTATCCCCATATGGCCGGATAAGGAAGGGTCAAGAATGGCTGGTCAGGGCAACACCGACCCCGTGAGACGCCCGGTGCGGCGGTGGACGGCGCACATGACGTCGCGGTCGCCGTCCGCCCACGTCTCGGCGGTCGGCATGATCGGGTAGTAGGGCAGATCGGCGCGCTCCCGCCCCCACAACTCGGCGTAGCGCTCGCCGCAGCTCCGCCAGGCGAACGCCGACAGCGCCGCCCGGTCGTACGGGCCGTCGGGGGCGTGGGTGAAGCCGTACGACTGGTTGTCGGCCCCGCCGGCGCACGGCGTGTAGACCACGATCCGCTCGCCCGCCCCCTGCGAGTACGTCGGGTCACTGAAGCACTCGCCGCCCTCGATCAGCAGGATCCCGGTCGTCTCCGCCGTGATGAACGCCTCCGTCTTGGTCACCGGCTGCACGGGCGGCACCACGAACAGCGTGCCGAGCGCGGCCACGGCGGGCAGCAGGCTCCAGCGGCGGGTCGCCGCCATCCGTTCACCTCCCGCTCACGCGCACGATCATCCGGCGGCGATCGTAGGCGGCGGGCGGGAAACGGCGGGCCAACGGCCGATGACGCCCGCATTGCCGATCGTGAATTCATCTCGCGGACAGTCTTGGGACAGATGAGCGTCAGCGATGCCTGGGTGAATGCGCTGGCGCCCATCTCGCGCTCGCGGATGGGCGAGCACCGCTTCTCGATGGAGTGAACAAGAAGTGAATCAGCCCATGAAGCCGCGCTTCCCCGGCTCACGGCAGACGAAGCTCGCGGCGGCCGGCGCCGGCGTGCTGCTGGTCGGCGGGTTAGCCTTCGGCCCCGCGGCCGTCGGCGCGGCGGCGCCGCCCGTCTACCCGGCCGCCGAGGTCCACAAGCCGACCCCGATCCCCGACCGCGTCATCCTCATTCCCACCACCACGCCGGCCACCAGCCAGCGCGTGTCGTGGCGCGCCGAGGCCGCCGCCGACGTCGCCCAGGCGCAGATCCTGGTGGCGCCGCGCGCGCTCGGCGACGTCAAGCCGGCCGCGGGCGCCGTCGCCACCGTCCAGGCGCTGGCCAGCACCCCGGTCAACACCACGCTCGGGTACGCCTCCACGTACCACACCGCCGAGTTCACCGGCCTCCAGCCGAACACCCGCTACACCTACCGCGTCGGCGACGGCACGAACTGGAGCGCGTGGACCGACTTCACCACCGCCGCGGCGGGCTTCGAGCCGTTCTCGTTCGTCTACTACGGCGACGCGCAGAACTACCTCGACTCCGCCGTGCCGCGCGTCTTCCGCCAGGCGTTCGCCGACCGGCCGCAGGCCAAGGCGATCGTCAACGCCGGCGACCTCATCGACTCCGCCAACAGCGAGGAGCAGTGGGGCCAGTGGTTCAAGGCGGGCGGCTTCATCGACGGCCAGGTCAACAACATCTCGGTGCCGGGCAACCACGAGTACAGCGGCGGCCTGTCCACGTTCTGGCGGCCGCAGTTCCCGTATCCGGACAACGGCCCCGGTAACGCCGAGCTGAAGCAGACCGTCTACACCCTCGACTACCAGGGCGTCCGCTTCATCGGCCTGGACACCAACTACCAGAGCAACGCCACCCTGATGGCCGCCCAGACGGCGTGGCTGGAGAACCTGCTCAAGGACAACCCGAACAAGTGGACCGTGGTGACCTTCCACCACCCCGTCTACTCGACCACGGGCACCCGCAACAACCCGAACGTCCGCGCCCAGTGGGCGCCGCTGTTCGAGAAGTACGGCGTGGACCTGGTGCTGCAGGGCCACGACCACTCCTACGGGCGCGGCAACCCGGTCTCGGCGCGCAAGTCGGCGACCGTGCACAACGGCGTCGCCTACGTCGTGTCCGTCTCCGGCGGCAAGATGTACGCGCTCAACGGCGGCGAGAACTGGACGGGCAACGGCGCCGAGGTGCGCAGCACCGCCCAGAACACGCAGCTCTACCAGCTCATCGACGTCACCGCCGACACCGTCACCTTCGAGGCCCGCTACGCCAACGGCGAGCACCACGACGGGTTCGTGATCCGGAAGAACAAGCAGGGCGAGCGCACCGTCAACGACCTGCGCACCCCGGAGAACACCGTCGGCGAGCAGGTCACCGTCGACAAGACGTCGGTGCGGCGGCTGGAGACCGTCCAGGTCGGCGCCTACGGGTACGACCCGGGGGAGAAGGTCGCGATCTGGTGGCGCGAGAGGGGCGGCGACACGGCGCGCCACGGGCGCGACGGCACGCTGATCGGCTACGAGAAGGCCGATGAGCTGGGCCGGGTCGAGGAGACCGTCCGGGTGCCCGCCCTCGTGAAGAAGGGCGGGGTGTACGAGGTGTATCTGGACAGCGAGAACCAGCAGATCACCAGCCCTGCCGTCACCGTGACCAAGTGATCCACCCCGGGTGGGGCGCTGTCCCGGCCCCACCCGGGTTCCAGCACAGGAGTTTCCCCTTGACCTTCCCGCTCCCGGCACGCCGCCTGTGCGTGCTGCTCATCGCCGCCGCCCTGCTCCTCGTGCCCGCGCGCGCGGCCTCGGCGCATCCCTTCGGCCCGCCGTCCACGGCCAGGGTCGGCGCCGACGGCAACCGGGTGACCCTCGCCTGGCTGCCCGCCGAGGACGACTGGGTGGCGCTCGGCCGTTCGGTCGGCGTGTTCGAAGCCGCCGACACCTCCATGACCGGCGAGCAGAAACTGGCGGGCTCCGCCGCCGTCCGCGACTACCTGCTGGCCCGCGTCGGCGTCACCCAGGCGGGCCGGCCCTGCGCGGCGCGGCTCGCCCCGCTGGAGCGGCTGCTCGCCGAGGGCGCCCGCTTCAGCTTCGAGTGCCCGGACCCGGTCGTGGACGTGGACGTGCGCGTCGGCGCGCTGACGGACCTGCACGAGGCGTACCGCACGATGCTCACCGCCGAGACGCCCGCCGAGCCCGCCAAGGCGCTGCTCACGGCGGAGGCCGACACCCGCAGGCTGCGCTTCGACCCGGCGGCGACCGGCGGCACGTCGCTGGTGGTGCCCGCCGTCGCGCTGGTGGCCGTGCTCGGCCTGCTGGCCGCCCTCCTCCTGCGCCGCCGGCGCTCCTCGGACGTGCCCGCATGAGCGGCGTCACCGGACCCGACAACTACCTGATCGGGCTGTTCGACGGGGCGGGCGCGTTCTGGCTCGCGCTGGTCGTCGCCCTCGGGGTGGGCGCGCTGCACGCGGTCGCGCCTGGGCACGGCAAGAGCGTGACGGCCGCGTACCTGATCGGCACGCACGGGCGCTACCGCGACGCGCTGCGGCTGGGGGTGGTCGTGGCGCTGATGCACACGGTGTCGGTGCTGGCGCTCGCGCTGGCGTGGGTCGGGCTGAGCAGCGCGGCGGCCGTCGGCACTGCGGCTGTCACGGCTTGGCTGCAGGTGGTGGCGGGGGTGGTGGTGATCGGCGTGGGGGCGCACCTGACGTACCGGCACTTCCGCAACCGCAGGACGCACGCGCACGGGCAGGAGCACGCGCACGCGCACGCGGGCGGGCAGGAGCACGGGCACGGGCACGGGCACGGTCATGGCCACGGACACGGTCATGGCCACGGACACGGTCATGGCCACGGGCATGGTCATGGGCAGGTGGATGACCCGTGGTCGGCGCGCGGGCTCACCGCGCTGGCGCTCTCCGGCGGGCTGGTCCCGTCGCCGTCGGCGTTCATCGTGCTGGTCAGCGGCCTGCTCACCGGCCGGTCCCTGGACGCGGTCGTGCTGGTGCTGGCGTTCGGCGCCGGGATGGCCGTCACGCTGACCGCCGTCGGCGTCGTGACCGTGCGCGGGGCGGCGGTGCTGAGCAGTCACGCGCCCCGCGTGCGCCTGCTGCGATCGGTCGCGGCCTGGACGCCCGCGCTGGCGGGCGTCGCCGTGGCGATCGGCGGCTGCCTGTACCTGGCCACCGCCGTCACAGCCCTGGCGCCATGAGAGGGCGTCAGATGGTGATCACCACGTTCCCCGTCTTCTGGCCTGTCTCGACGTAACGGTAGGCGTCCACGATCTCGTCCAGCGGATAGTGCCGGTCGATGACGGGCCGGAACGCGCCGGACTCCATCAGCTCCTTGAGCCGCCGCGCCAGCTCCGCGTCATGCCGGGGATAGGGGAAGCGGACCCGCCTGCCGCCGAACAGCGGGGTGACGGCCGTCAGCGCCAGGTTCTGCCATAACGGCCCCACGTCGGAGGCGATGAAGGTGCCGCGCGGCTTCAGCAGCCGCCGGCACCGCCCGAACGTGCTCTTGCCCACCGCGTCGATGACGACGTCGTAGCGCTGCTCGTCCGCCGTGAAGTCCGTGACCGTGTAGTCGACCACCCTGTCCGCGCCCAGGCGGCTGACCAGGTCGAGGTGCTTCGTGGCGCAGACGGCGGTGACGTTCGCGCCGGCGTTCTTCAGCAGTTGCACCGCCGCCGACCCGATGGCCCCGGTGGCGCCGTACACGAGGACGTCCTGCCCGGCGCGGACCTTCGCCGACGTGATCAGCGACAGCGCGTAGTGCGCGCCCTCCGTGCCCGGCACGGCCTCCTCGTACGTCAGCCCCTCCGGCAGCGTCGCCAGCGTGCCGCCCTGCGGGATCACCAGGTATTCGGCGTGCGCCCCGAACCGGGGGTCGTTGTACCCGAACACCTGGTCGCCCGGCTTGAACGCGGTGACGCCGCCGCCGACCGCCTCGACGTCGCCCGCGAACTCCGTGCCGAGCACGGGTGCGCGGCGCGGCCTGACGAGCCCCGTGAAGAACCGCCAGATGAACGGCTGGGCGGCCCGCATCGCGCAGTCCGTGCGGTTGACGGTCGTCGCTCGCACCCTGACGAGCACGTCGCCGTCCTTGACGGCCGGCATGCCGACCTCTGAGACGCTTACCACTTCCGGCGGGCCGTATCTGGCGCGCACTGCGGCCTTCATGCCCGGAGTCTAGCCACCGATCAGCCGTCGATCGCGGCGTGCACGTGCACGAGATCCGCCTCCATGCGCGCCGCCGTCTCCCTCAGCGCGGGCAGGACGTCGCGCAGGAGCGTGGCGTTGGAGGCGCGGCCGGCGTGGGTGGCCACGTTCACCGCCGCGACCGTGCGGCCCGACCGGTCGCGGACCGGGACCGCGATGGACCGCACCCCCTCCTCC
This sequence comes from Nonomuraea monospora, assembly GCF_039531895.1. Lineage (NCBI taxonomy): Bacteria > Bacillati > Actinomycetota > Actinomycetes > Streptosporangiales > Streptosporangiaceae > Nonomuraea > Nonomuraea monospora. The sequence continues at coordinate 34,745 of NZ_BAAAQX010000034.1, read as the reverse complement.
AGCTCCTGGTCCACCAGGGCGTACCCGTCGGCGGCGGCCTGTCGCAGCAGGGCGCGCAGCTCGGCCGCGGAGGTGACGGTCCTGGACGACAGGCGCCTCGGCGCGATGGCGGCCAGCCGCTCCTCGGGCAGCTCGGCCAGCAGCACCCGGCCCATGGAGGTGGCGTACGCGGGGAACCGGGTGCCGACCGTGATGTTGATGCTCATCAGGCTGACCGTCTGCACCCTGGCCACGTACACGACGTCGTCGCCCGACAGCACCGCCACCGACGCGGACTCCTTCACGCGCGCCACCAGGTCGGCCAGGTGCGGCTGCACGACCTCGCCGAACGTCAGCCCGGAAAGTTGCGCGTACCCCAGCTCCAGCACCCTCGGCAGCAGCGCGAACCGTGCCCCGTCGGCACCCGCGTAGCCGAGGCTCTCCAGCGTCTGCACCGCCCGGCGCACCGTCGCCCTCGGCAGGCCCGTGACCTTGGCGCAGTCGGCGAGGGTCAGGCCGCCGCGCGCCGTGCCGAGCGCCACCATGACGGCCAGGCCGCGCGCCAGCGACTGCAGGAACCCCATGCCCAGCTCCTGCTTGGCGCCGCGCGACCGATCGACCCCGGCGGGCGCGGCCGGCATCGGCGGGGCGCCGGCCAGCGTCGCCTCCATCTCGGCCACGGTCTTGCGCAGCCCGGCCAGGCAGTGGTCGCGCAGCTCCGCCACGGTGTGCCTGCTGGTGTGGCTGACGACGCTGACCACGCACACGGCCCGCCCCCGCGCGTCGCGCACCGGCATGGCCACCGCGATCAGCCCCGGCTCGATGAGCTGGTCGTCCTCGGCCCAGGCCGCCTCCGGTTCGAGCAGCGCCAGCCCGGCCGCGCACCGGTCGGCGGGCAGCAGGTCGCCGACCCGGAAGGTGACCGACATGGTGCGCCGCCGGGTGCACTGGACGACGAAGCGCACCCCGTCGCCGTCCCGCACGGCCAGCGACACGGACTCGTCCAGCTCGTCCGCCAGCCGCCCGGCCGCCGGAGCGAGGGCGTCACGCAGGCCGCCGGCCGCGAGGTAGGCCTCGCCCAGCTCCATCAGGCGCGGCGCGGGCGACACGTCGCGGCCCTCCGCCCGTACGTAGCCGAGATGCGCGAGCGTGCCCAGCACGCGGTCCACGGTGGATCTGGCCAGGCCGGTGGCGCGGACCAGATCCGTCGCCCGGACGGGCCGGCGGGGGCCGGCGGTCAGCGCGCGCAGCACGGCCAGCCCGCGCTCCAGGGTTCCGGCCCCTTCCATCGGCTCCTCCTCCAAGCGGCGACGCAGCTCCGCACCTCGTCCGACACCACCGGCGCCCTGTCCGGCGCGTCACCTGACACGGCCGGCGGGACCTTTGACAGCCCGTCCCCCGATACAGATACTGGAACAGCATAGTGAACTTAAGTTCGCAGAGCGAACACCTCGGAGGAACGGAGCGTCGTGCGCAAGGACAAGGTGGTCGCCACGGCCACGGAGGCGCTGGCCGGCGTGCACGACGGCGCGTCGTTCGCCGTCGGCGGCTTCGGCCTCAGCGGCATCCCCAACGTGCTGATCCAGGCCCTCTACGACACCGGCGCCACCGGCCTCGGCGTCGTCTCCAACAACTGCGGCGTCGACGGCGGCGGCCTGGGCATCCTGCTCGCGGCCGGCCGCATCGCGCACGTCACGGCCTCCTACATCGGTGACAACAAGGAGTTCGCCCGCCAGTACCTGGCCGGCGAGCTGGAGGTGGAGCTCACGCCGCAGGGCAGCCTCGCCGAGCGGCTGCGCGCAGGCGGCAGCGGCATCCCCGCGTTCTACACGCCCGCCGGCGTCGGCACGCCCATCGCCGACGGCGGCCTGCCGCTGCGCCACAACCCCGACGGCTCCATCGCGGTCGCCTCGCCGCCGAAGGAGGTGCGCGAGTTCGACGGCCGCGAGTACGTGCTCGAACACGGCATCCGCACGGACTTCGCGCTCGTCCGGGCCGCCAAGGGCGACCGCTTCGGCAACCTCGTCTTCAACAAGTCGAGCAGGAACTTCAACCCGCTCGCCGCCATGGCGGGGCGCGTCACGATCGCCGAGGTCGAGGAGCTGACCGAGCTGGACCCGGACGAGGTGCACCTGCCGGGCGTCTTCGTCCAGCGCGTGCTCGTCCTGACCCCCGAGCAGGCAGCCGACAAGGGCATCGAACGGCGTACGATTTCTGCACCTCCGGCACAAGGGACCATCACCGAATGAGCTGGACCCGTGACGAGATGGTCGCGCGAGCGGCGGCCGAGCTGCGCGACGGCGACTACGTCAACCTGGGCATCGGCCTGCCCACCCGCATCCCCTCCTTCCTGCCGCAGGGCGTGGACGTGGTCCTGCACTCCGAGAACGGCGTCCTCGGCGTCGGCCCGTACCCGAAGGCCGAGGACGTCGACCCCGACCTGATCAACGCCGGCAAGGAGACGGTCACCGTCCTGCCGGGCGCGTCGTTCTTCGACTCCTCGCTGTCGTTCGGCATGATCCGCGGCGGTCACATCGACGTGGCCGTGCTCGGCGCGATGCAGGTCTCCGCGCGCGGCGACCTGGCCAACTGGATGGTCCCCGGCAAGCTGGTCAAGGGCATGGGCGGCGCCATGGACCTGGTGCACGGCGCCCGCAAGGTCATCGTGATCACCGACCACAACGCCAAGGACGGCTCCCCGAAGCTGGTCGCCCAGTGCTCGCTGCCGCTGACGGGCAAGGAGTGCGTGCACCGCGTCATCACCGACCTCGGCGTCTTCGACACCACCGAGCGCGGCTTCGCGCTCGTCGAGAGCGCACCCGGCGTGCGCCTCGACGAGGTGCGCGAGCGCACCGGCGCGGAGGTGATCGCATGAAGGACGTCTACGTCGTCGACGCCGTACGCACCCCGTTCGGCCGCTACGGCGGAGCCCTGTCGAAGATCAGGCCCGACGACCTGGCCGCGCACGTCGTCAGGGCGCTGGCAGAACGCAACGGCCTGGAGGCCGCCGACGAGGTCGTGCTCGGCAACGCCAACGGCGCCGGCGAGGAGAACCGCAACGTCGCCCGCATGGCCGCGATCCTCGCCGGCCTGCCCGTCACCACGCCCGGCGTGACGGTCAACCGCCTGTGCGGCTCCGGCATGGAGGCCGTCATCCACGCCTACCGCGCCATCGCGGTCGGCGACGCCTCCACGGTGATCGCGGGCGGCGTCGAGTCGATGACCCGCGCCCCCTGGGTGCTGCCCAAGCCGGAGAAGGCGTTCCCGGCCGGCGGCCAGGAGCTGGTCTCCACCACGCTCGGCTGGCGGCTGGTCAACCCCGCCATGCCCGCCGAGCACACGGTCGCCCTCGGCGAGGGGGCCGAGCTGATCGCCGACAAGCACCGGATCACCCGGGCCGAGCAGGACGCGTACGCGCTGGCCAGCCACCAGAAGGCGGCCAAGGCGTCGTTCGAGCGCGAGATCGTCCCGATCGCCGGCGTCAGCGCCGACGAGGGCATCCGCCGCGACTCCTCCCTGGAGGCGCTGGCCAAGCTCAAGCCCGCGTTCCGCAAGGACGGCGGCACCGTCACCGCAGGCAACTCCTCCCCGCTGAACGACGGAGCCGCCGCCCTGCTGCTCACCGACGAGGCCGGCCTGCGCGGGCGCGAGCCCCTGGCCAGGATCGTCGCCAGCGGCGTCAGCGCGCTGGAGCCCCGCTACTTCGGGCTCGGCCCCGTCGAGGCGGCCGGCAAGGCGCTGGCCAAGGCGGGCAAGCGGTTCGGCGACCTCGACACCGCCGAGCTGAACGAGGCGTTCGCCGCCCAGGTGCTCGGCTGCCTGGCCGAGCTGCCCGACCTCGACCCCGCGATCGTCAACCCCGACGGCGGCGCGATCGCCATCGGACACCCGCTCGGAGCCTCGGGCGCCCGCGTCACCGGCGCGGTCGCGCACCGGCTGGCCGCCGCCGGCTCCGGCACCGGTCTCGCCTGTCTCTGCATCGGCGTCGGCCAAGGGCTGGCCGTCGTACTCGAAAGGTAGCGTGATGTCCGAACCCCTCAAGCAGGCCGACATCGATCAGGAGATCGCGGCACACGCCGGCCGGCAGGGCGACCACCCCTCCCGCGACTACGCCCCCTACCGCAGCACCCTGCTCCGCCACCCCCAGCAGCCGCTCGTCGCGATCAAGGACCCTGAGGCGATCGAGCTGTCGGGGCCGGTGTTCGGCGTCAGCGACGTGACCCCGTTCGACAACGACCTCACCAAGCAGCACCTGAGCGAGCCGCTGGGCGAGCGCATCACCGTGCGCGGGCGCGTACTCGACCGCCAGGGCCGGCCCGTGCGCGGGCAGCTCGTCGAGATCTGGCAGGCCAACGCCTCCGGACGCTACCTGCACCAGCGCGACGACCACCCCGCGCCGCTCGACCCCAACTTCTCCGGCGTCGGCCGCTGCCTCACCGACGACGACGGCAACTACCTGTTCACCACGATCAAGCCAGGCCCGTACCCGTGGCGCAACCACCTCAACGCCTGGCGGCCCGCGCACATCCACTTCTCGCTCTTCGGCACCTCGTTCACCCAGCGCCTGGTCACCCAGATGTACTTCCCCGGCGACCCGCTGTTCCCGTACGACCCGATCATGCAGTCGGTCACCGACGAGCGCGCCAGGGAGCGGCTGGTCGCCACGTACGTGCACGACCTGTCCGAGCCCGAGTACTCGCTCGGCTACCGGTGGGACATCGTGCTCGACGGGCCGGCCGCGACCTGGATGGAGGAAGGCCGATGAACCCCACCCCCTCGCAGACCGTCGGCCCGTTCTACGGGTACGCGCTGCCGTTCCCCGGCGGCGGCGACATCGCCACCGGCGGCATCGCCGTGCACGGCTACGTCTACGACGGCGCCGGCGAGCCCGTGCCGGACGCGCTGCTGGAGTTCTGGCAGGCCGACGAGAACGGCTCCCGCGCCGGAGCGCCCGGCACCATGCGCCGCGACCCCACCAACGGGGCCGTCCTCGGGCGCGACGGCGTGCGCTTCACCGGGTTCGGGCGCGTGGCCACCGACTACGACGGGCACTGGGCGCTGCGTACGGTCGTGCCGCAGAACGGGTACATCAGCGTGTGCGTCTTCGCCCGCGGGCTGCTGCACCACCTGTACACGCGGATCTACCTGGGGCAGGACGGGTTCCTCGACTCGCTCGCGCCGGAGCGGCGGCAGACGCTGGTGGCGGTGGAGGAGCGCGAGGGGGTTCATCGGTTCGACATTCATCTGCAGGGCGAGAAGGAGACGGTCTTCCTTGACTTCGGCTGATCCCGAGCCGCCGTCCGGCGACACGCCGGACGTCGGCGGCTCGCCGCCGTCCGGGCATGCGGCGGGTGTCGGCGGCTCGCCGCCGTCCGGGCATGCGGCGGGTGTCGGTGCCTCGCCGCCGTCGGGCCATGCGGCGGGCGTCGGTGGCTCGCCGTCCGGGCAGGTGGCGCTCGCGGGTGCGGGGGCCGATCTCGGGTTGTTGTCGCCCATGCGGGGCGCGGCCGAGGCGACCGGCGATCTCGCCGTGCTGCAGGCCATGCTGGACGCCGAGGCCGCCCTGACCCGTGCCCAGGCGGCCCTCGGCCTCGCCCCCGCCGAGGCGGCGGACGCCGTGTCGTCGGCCGCCGCCCGCGCCGAGGCGTTCGACCTGCCCGGCCTCGTGGCGCGCGCCCGCTCCGGCGGCAACCCGGTCATCCCCCTGGTCCAGGACCTGCGCGACGCGGTCGGCCTGCCCCATGGCGAGTACGTCCACCGGGGCGCCACCAGCCAGGACATCCTCGACACCGCCCTCATGCTCGTCGCCCACCGCACCCTGGCCCCTGTGCTGGCCGACCTCGACCGGGTGATCGACGGGCTCACCGCGCTGGCGTCCGCGCACCGCGACACCCCGATGGCGGCCAGGACGCTCACCCAGCAGGCCGTCCCCACGACGTTCGGGCTCAAGGCGGCGGGCTGGCGCAAGCTGGCCACCGACGCCCGCACCCGCCTCACCACCGCCCACACCACCCTCCCCGCCCAGCTCGGCGGCGCCGCCGGCACCCTCGCCGCCTTCCAACCCCCCTCGAACGCGCTGCCCGCGACTCCGGACGCGCCACCCGCCACCTCGGACGTCCCGCCCGTCACCTCGGACGCGCTGGCCTGCGCTACAGATGCGCTGCCCGAGGCCACGGATGCGTCAGCCTCGGCCACGCACGCGCCGCCCTCCACCGCGCAGGCGCCGCCTTCCAAGACCGACGCGTGGGCGCCCGCTGAGGAGGCGCGTGAGGCGGCCGTGGCGGTGGCGTTGCGTTTGCCTGGACGGTTCGCCGACGAGCTGGGCCTGGCCGAGCCGATCCTGCCCTGGCACGTCCTGCGCACCCCCATCGCGGACCTGGCCGGAGCACTGGCGTTCACCGCCGGCGCCCTCGGCAAGCTGGCCGCCGACGTCCTGGTCCTGTCACGCACGGAGATAGGCGAGCTGTCCGAGGGCGTGGGCGGCGGCTCCTCCTCGATGCCGCACAAGCACAACCCGGTCAGAGCCACGATGATCGCCACCACCGCCCGCCAGGTCCCCCCGCTCGCCGCGACCCTGTACGCGTCCCTCGCCGCTGAGGACGAACGCCCGTCGGGAGCCTGGCACGCGGAGTGGCAGCCGCTGCGCGAAGCGCTCCGCCTGGTGTCGGGGGCGGCCCGCGACGCTGCCGAGCTGGTCGCGGACCTGCGCGTGGACCCGGACCGCATGCGCGCCAACCTGACCGTCAAGGGCGATCCAGGCCCGGCCCCGGCCCTCGTGGACCGCGTACTCGACCCCCACCAAGACAAGGCCCCGCACTGATGCCGCTGCACTACCGCCTGGACGGCCCCGTCCAGGGAGAGCCGCTCGTCCTCGCCCCGTCGCTGGGCACGTCCACCCGCCTGTGGGACGCCCAGGTGCCCGCGCTGGCCCGCACGTTCCGGGTGCTCAGGTTCGACCTGCCCGGCCACGGCGACTCGCCCGCCCCGCCGGTGGGCACCATGGACGACCTGGCCGCCCTGGTCCTGGAGGCGGCGGGCGCCGAGGGCATGGACACCTTCCACTTCGCGGGCGTCTCGATCGGCGGCGCGATCGGCGCCACGCTGGCGGCCCGCCACCCGGGGAGGCTGCGTTCCCTGGCCATGATCTGCTCCAGCGCCAGGTTCGGCGAGCCGGAGTCGTGGCACGACAGGGCGAGGCTGGTCCGGGCGGAGGGCACCGCGCCGCTGCTGGAGGCGACCGCCCGCCGCTGGTTCGCCGGGCCCCCGCACCAGGCGCTGCTGGACGACCTGGCCGCCGCCGACCCAGCCGGTTACGCCGCGTGCTGCGACGCCCTGGCGGGCTACGACCTGCGCGCCGACCTGCCGAAGATCGCCGTCCCGACGCTGGTGGTGGCGGGGCGAGAGGATCCCGCGACGCCTCCGGCGCACGCCAGGGAGCTGGCCGACGGCATCCGGGACGCCACGCTGGTCGAGCTGCCGGGCGCCGCCCATCTGGCGCCCGCCGACCAGCCGGAGCGGGTCACCCAGGCGCTGCTCGCGCACCTGCCCGCGCTGCCCGGCATGCGGGTGCGGCGCGAGGTGCTCGGCGACGCCCACGTGGACCGCGCCGTGGCCCGCACCACGCCGTTCACCAGGGACTTCCAGGATCTGATCACGCGCTACGCCTGGGGCGAGATCTGGACCCGTCCCGGCCTCGACCGCCGTACGCGTAGCTGCATCACGCTCACGGCGCTCGTCGCCCACGGGCATCTGGAAGAGCTGGCCATGCACGTACGCGCCGCACTCCGCAACGGGCTCACGCCGGACGAGATCGGCGAGGTCCTGCTGCAGAGCGCCATCTACTGCGGAGTCCCCGCCGCCAACGCCGCGTTCGCCGTCGCCCAGCGCGTCCTGACCGAGGAGAACCCTTCATGAGCATCACCCGCGACCTGCTGATCGACGGCAAGTCCGTGCCCGCCCGCTCCGGGCGTACCACCGGGGACGTCAGCCCGGTCACCGGCGAGGTGTACGCCACGGTGGCCGCCGCCGGCGTCGAGGACGTCACGTTCGCGGTGGACGCCGCCGAGGCCGCGTTCGAGAGCTGGCGGGCCGTCAGCCCGTTCGCCCGCCGGACGATCTTCCTGAGGGCGGCCGACCTGCTGGAGGAGCGGCGCGAGCAGGCCATCGAGCTGATGGCGGGCGAGGTCGGCGGCACCCGCCCGTGGGCCGCCTTCAACGTGGGGCTGGCCGCGAACATCCTGCGCGAGTCCGCCGCCGCGATCACCGCGCCGGCGGGCGAGGTGCTCACGGCGCAGGAGGAGGGCGCGCTCGGCCTGGCGGTACGCGAGCCGGTCGGCGTCGTGGCCGCGTTCTCGCCGTGGAACGCTCCATTGATCCTCGGCGTCCGCTCGGTGGCCGCCGCCCTGGCCGCCGGCAACACGGTCGTCATGAAGCCCAGCGAGGACGCGCCGATCGCGTGCGGCCTGTTCGTCGCCGACCTGCTGCACGACGCGGGGCTGCCCGCGGGCGTCCTGAACGTGGTCACCAACGACCCCGCCGACGCCGCCGAGGTGGCGGAGGCGCTGATCGCCGACCCCCGGGTCCGCGCCGTCAACTTCACCGGCTCCACGAACGTCGGACGCGTCATCGGCACGCACGCCGCCCGGCACCTCAAGCCCGCTCTGCTGGAGCTGGGCGGCAAGAACGCGATCATCGTGCTGGACGACGCCGACGTGGACTACGCGGTGGACGCGGCCGCGTTCGGCGTGTTCATGAACGCGGGCCAGATCTGCATGTCCGGCGACCGCGTGCTGGTGCACGAGTCGCTGGCGGGGGAGTTCACCCGGAAGTTCACCGCCAAGGTGAGCGCGCTGCCCGCCGGCGACCCGTCCGACCCGGCCACCGTGATCGGCCCGCTGGTCGGCCCCGCCGCCGCCCGCCGCGTGGCCGCCCTGGTCGCGGACGCGGTCGCGAAGGGCGCCACCGTGCTGACCGGCGGCGGCGAGCCGCGCGGCGCATTCCACCCCGCGACCGTGCTGACGGACGTGCCGCAGGACGCGGAGCTGTACCACGCGGAGGCGTTCGGGCCGCTGTGCGTGATCTCCACGTTCGCCACCGACGACGAGGCCGTGGCGCTGGCCAACGACACCGACCACGGGCTGACCGCCGGGATCATCACCGAGAACGGCACCCACGGCCTGCGGGTGGCGCGCCGGCTGCGTACCGGCATCGCGCACATCAACGACCAGTCGGTGGGCGACGAGCCGCAGGCGCCGTTCGGCGGCTTCAAGTCCTCCGGGTACGGCCGCTTCGGCGGGCGCTGGGCCGTGGACGCCTTCACCAGCACCCGCTGGATCACGCTGGCGACCCAGCAGGCGCACTATCCGTTCTGAGCCTGTCGTCGTGCGGGCCGCCGGCCAGCCTATGATGAGCCAATGACCTCGCCCCCCGCCACCTCCGAACGCCAGCGGGACGCCGACCGTACCAAGGCGGAGATCCTTGAGGTGGCGCAGCGCGAGTTCGCCCGCTACGGCTACGCGGGTGCGCGCGTGGACGAGATCGCGGCCCGCATGCGCACCACCAAGCGCATGATCTACTACTACTTCGGCAGCAAGGAGCGGCTCTACGTCGCCGTGCTGGAGAAGGCGTACGCCGAGGTGCGCGAGGTGGAGCGCACCGTCGACGTCGAGCACCTGGCGCCGGTCGAGGCCATCCGCACACTGGCCGAGCTGACCTTCGACCACCACGACGCGCACCGCGAGTTCATCCAGCTCGTCGCGATCGAGAACATCCACCAGGCCGAGCACATCCGCAAGTCCGAGGTGCTGGGCAACCTCGGCACGCCCGTGCTCGACCTGATCTCCCGCATCCTCGACGCGGGGCAGGAGTCGGGCGACTTCGTCACCGAGGCCGACGCCATCGACGTGCACATGATGATCAGCGCGTTCTGCTTCTTCCGGGTGGCGAACCAGCACACGTTCGGCGCGCTGTTCGGGCGCGACATGACCGCGGCCGAGCATCGGGCCAGGCAGCGGCGGATGGTCGGCGAGATGGTCGTCGGCTACCTGTGCGGCAGGGGCGCCGCGCCTAACGCCCCTGGGCCTGCCTGACCAGGCGCTTGCCCAGCCGCTGGCCGGGCGTCTCGATCAGGTGGTAGGTCAGGGCGCTGAGCGCGATCACGGCCGGCCCGAACAGCGCCAGGCTCGGCAGCAGGTGCAGCAGGATCGGGTGCAGCAGGTAGACGGAGAAGCTGATCAGCCCGAGCCACGCCAGCCAGCGCGGGAACGACCGGGCGCGCAGCGCGTACGCCAGCCCGAACGCGCCGAAGGCCAGCACCATCGCCGCCGCCCACGTCGGGTCGCCCTTGGCGGGGAGCCCGCAGGCCAGCACCACGGCCGCGGTGACCCCGGCGGCCCGCCACGGGATCGTCCCCTGCTCGGCCCGGTAGATCGCCGTCCCGGTGAACATCACGGCCAGGATGATCACCCCCTGCCAGGTGCCGCCCCGGCTGCCCAGCACCACCAGCGCCAGGCCGAGCAGCCCGCCCGCCACCGCCGCCACCGTGCGCGCCCACTCCGAGGCCAGCACGGTCACCGCGATCGCGGCGAGCACGGCCAGGGCCAGCGCGGCGGCGGCCAGGTCGGCCCGGCCGCCGATCGTCGCCTTCGGCAGCAGCAGGCCCAGCGGGACGGCCGCGACGGCCAGGGTGACGGCGATGCCCGCCGACCTGCGGGCCTGGCGGGTGGCGAACAGCGCCACGCTCATCAGGTAGAACGCCATCTCGTACGAGAGCGTCCAGGTCACGCTGATCAGCGCGGGGAGGTTGAGCAGTTCCTGCAGCATGGTCACGTTGCCCAGCGCGACCAGCGGCCAGGGGCGGTCGCCCAGGCCCGGCGGGGCGGGCAGCAGGCCTGTCGCGGTGAGCAGCAGCGCCAGGCAGGACGCGGCCAGCAGGAGCGGCAGCAGGCGGAACGCGCGGCCGGTCCAGAAGGCGCGCAGGTCGCCCCTGCGTTCCAGGGAGGCGGGGATGATGTAGCCGCTGACCAGGAAGAACACCAGAACCCCGAACGAGCCCAGGTCCACGCGGCGGTCGATCCCGGCCCAGACAGCCGGGATGAACGTCCAGCCGGCGTGGTGCATGGTGACGGCCAGCGCTGCCGGTCCCCGCAGGGCGTCCAGCCAGGCCAGCCGGGCGGGGGCCGCGAACATCTGCCGCAGTCTAGGGCATTAAGGACACCCCTCAGCTCGGCATCTGCGGCGTGAGGTTCGGCATCCACGGCGTGAGGTTCGGCGTCCGGCCGGTCAGGGGGTGGCGGCGGCCGGGCGCAGGCGGGTGAAGGCGGTGTCCACGAGCTCCATGTGATCACCTTCAGGCCCCGCGCGCAGCCACTCGCGGGAGGCGCACTCGACGGCGGCCCCGGCGGCGGTCGTCAGCAGATCGACGGTGAAGGGATCCAGCCCGGTGCGCACGGCCAGGGCGGCGGCGATGCTGCCGCGTACCTCCTCGCGCTTCTGTTGGAATCGGGCCCGCAGCGAGGGCGTGCGCTCGATCAGCCGGAGGGTGGCCTGGCTCTCGGCGTCGATGCGCGCCACCCACTCGCGCAGCACCGCGTGCAGCGACTCCCACGGCGGCTCGTCCGTGGGCCTGGCGGCGAGCTGCTCGGCGATGTCGTCGCCCATCACCTGGACCCCGCCGAACACGGCGTCCTCCTTGGCCGGGAAGTACCGGAAGAAGCTGCGCTTGGAGACCCCGGCGGCGCGGGCGATGTCGTCCACCGTGACCTCGTCGAAGCCCCGCGCCGTGAACAGCTCCAGCGCCACCGCCGCCAGCTCCGCCTGCACGGCCCGTCGCGCGCGTTCTCTCAACCCCGCCATGCGTCTGAGTGTATTGGCTGGCATATAGTGCTGCTTATGACATCGAGTGACAGAAATGGCAGCGTCGCCCTCGTCACGGGCGGCACCGGCGGGATCGGCATGGAGACCGCCCGCGGCCTGGCCCGCGACGGCGCGTCGGTGATCGTCGCCGGGCTCGACCCGGAGCGGGGCGCGCGGGCGGCGCAGGACCTCAGGAACAGCGCCGGGCACGACCGCGTGCACGCCGTCCCGGCCGACGTCACGCGCCTCGACGGGATGCGCCGGCTCGCCGCCGAGGTCGCCGGGCGCTACGACCGGCTCGACGTGCTGGTGAACAACGTCGGCGTCAACCCGCCCGAGCGCCAGGTGACCGCCGACGGCGTGGAGAAGATGTTCGCCGCGCACGTGCTGGCGCCCTTCACCCTCACCCACCTGCTGCTGCCGCTGCTCCAGCGCGCCCCCGCCGCCCGCGTCGTCAACCTCACCGGCGGCATCCCGGGCGGCCCCATCGACACCGGCGATCTGCAGGGTGAACGCCGGTACCTCGGCTGGACGTTCAGCCACTACAACCACACCAAGACCATGACCATGGCGATGACCTGCCGCCTGGCCGAGGCGCTGCGCGGCTCCTCCGGGGTGACGGCGAACGTGGTCTACCCCGGGCACGGCCACACCCCGATGAACCGGGTCACGCCCATCCGGGCGTTCCCGATCCTCTACCGGCCGGTCGCGCCGCTGGTGCTGAAGGTCGTCGCGCCGCTGTTCCTGTCCGACCTCACGCGGTCGGCGCGATCCAGCGTGTACGCGGCCACCAGCGCCGAGCTGGACGGGGTGAGCGGGGTTTACGTGGACGACAGGTGCCGGCGCAAGCCGATGCCCGCGTCGGCGCTCGACCCCGGGGCCCAGGAGGCTGTCTGGGAGCTGTGTGCGCGGCTGGCGGGGGGCTTGTCAGGGTGAGGACGTGGGCAGGAGGTCCGTGAGTCGGGCCGCCGCCCTTCGGTAGCCGTCGGAGAAGGCGGAGTCGAAGCCCTCCTGGCCCAGCAGGTCACGCAACGCCGCAGGCGTCCCGATCGGCACGCCCGCGTCGTGCGTGGCGGTGGGCGCGCTGGCGTCGTGCGTCGGGGCGGGCGCGTTGGCGTCCTGCGTCGCGGCAGGCGCGCCCGCGTCGTGTGTTGCGGCAGGCGTGCCAGCGTCGTGCGGGCCGGGGGCGGGCGAGCCCTCCGGGGCGAGGCGTTCGGCGGCGCCGAGCAGCGTGGCGGCGCGTTCGAAGTGGCCGACCGCGTGGTCGGCGTCGGCCAGCAGGCGCAGCCCCGCCGCCGTGATGCGGGTGTCGCCCAGCCCCGCCGCGAGCCGCACACCGTCCGCAAGGTGCCGCCGCGCCAGGTCGGGCTCACCCGCGAAGGCCGCCGCACGCCCCAGCCCGAGCAGGCAGCGGGCTGCGCAACGCAGGTCGCCGATCCGCCGGAACTCGGGCAGAAGCGCCCCGAACCGGGCACCCGCGACCGAGTGCTCGCCCAGGTGCTGGTCGTAGGTGGCGCGGTAGACCTCGGCGTGCAGCCGCTCATGGTCGTTGCCGCTCGCCCCGGCCAGCCGCACCGCCTCGGCCAGCCAGCCCGTCGACCAGCAGGTGGACGTGGTGGTGCTCGCCGTCGAACCACCAGATGAGCGTGGAGCATGAATACGCAGGGTCTGCCTGCTCTGATATCGCCGTACTCGGCCGTTACCCAGCCGTAGGGTGATCGGGTGCAGTTGCGGTACAACTACCGGATCGACCCGACCCCCGCCCAGCGGATCGCGCTGGGCCAGGCGTTCGGGTGCGCCCGGACGGTGTTCAACGACGCACTGCGCATGCGCAACGACGCCCATGAGAACGGGTTTCCGTCCTCCAAGCTGTGTTCGGCGTGTGGCGCCGTAGCCGAGGCGATGCCTCTGCAGGTCCGGGAGTGGACCTGCGCGTGTGGCGTGGTGCACGACCGCGACATCAACGCGGCGATCAACATCCTGGCCGCCGGACGGGCGGACAGGTTAAACGCCTGTGGAGGGCCGGTCAGACCATCCTTCGGGATGGCACAGCCCCGCGAAACAGGAAGCCACGGCAGCGCCGCCGTGTAAAGGGCGGCACAGGCCGAATCTTCGGGCTTCAGCCCGGAGAGCGCGTCAATGACCGGTCGTACGATCAGGGCATGCTGCATGGCCGGGAGCGGGAGTGCGCTCTCATCGCGCGGCTGCTCGACGGCGCTCGCGAACGGCGCAGCGCCGTCCTGGTCGTGCGGGGAGAGGCGGGCATCGGCAAGTCCGCGCTGCTCGACTACGCCGCCGCGCGGGCCGGCGGCATGCGGGTGCTGCGGGGCGGCGGCGTCGAGTCCGAGGCCGAGCTTCCGTACGCCGCCGCGCACCAGCTCCTGCACTCCGTCGCGGACCGCGCCGCCGCCATCCCGCCGGGGCAGGCCGCGGCGCTGCGGGGGGCGTTCGGGATGGGGGATCCCGTCGAGGGGGATCGGTTCCTGGTGTCGGTGGCGGTGCTGAGCCTGCTGTCGGAGGTGGCGGAGGAGCGGCCGCTGCTGTGCCTGGTCGATGACGCTCACTGGCTGGACGGGGCCTCCGCCGACGCGCTGGCGTTCGTGGCCAGGCGGCTGGAGGCGGAGGGGGTGGTGCTGCTGTTCGCGGTACGCGACGAGGAACCGGGCCCCGGCCCGGCCGTCACCGGGCCCTCGTCCACGCGCACGGCGGCCCCCGGTCCGCCTCTGTCCCCGCCTCTGCCGGCTCCCGGTCCGCCCCCGCCCCCACCTCCGCCGGCGGTTCAAGGTTCATGGGCGGCCCCTCGCTCGCTGGCGGGGCTGCCCGAGCTGCGGTTACGCGGCTTGGACGCCGACGCCGCCCAGGCCCTGCTGGCCGAACGCACCTCCGTGGCGCTCGCCCCCGACGTCGCCGCCCTGCTCGTGGACAGCACCGCCGGCAACCCGCTCGGCCTCCTCGAACTTCCCGGCTCCCTCTCACCCGACCAGCTCGCCGGCACCCGGCCACTGCCCGCCCGCCTACCCGTCGGCGAGGTGGTCGAGCAGGTGTTCCTGGCCAGGGTGCGCCGCCTGCGCGGCCCGGCACAGACCCTGCTGCTGATCGCCGCCGCCGAGGAGAGCGGCGACGTCGGCCTCCTCCTCAGGGCCGCCCGGTCGCTCGACCTGCCCCCCGACGCGCTCGACGAGGCGGAACAAGCCGGTCTCGTACGGGTCGAGGGCGCCGTCCTGTCCTTCCGCCACCCGCTCGTCCGCTCCGCCGTCTACCGGGGCGCGACGTTCCTGCAACGCCAGGCCGTGGAGCAGGCCCTGGCGGCGGCGCTCGCGGACGGGGACGCCGACCGGCGCGCCTGGCACCTCGCCGCCGCCGCGACCGGTCCCGACGAGACGGTGGCCAGTGCGCTGGAGGCGTCCGCCGAACGCGCCACCCGCCGCGGCGGGCACGCCTCCGCCGCCACCGCCCTGCGCCGCGCGGCCGAGCTGACGGTACGCGCCGACCTCCGCGCGCGCCGCCTCACCCTCGCCGCCGAGACGGCCTGGCTGGCCGGCCAGCCCGACCGCGCCCGCACCCTCCTGGACGAGGCCGCCCACCACACCTCCGACCCCCGGCTCCGTGCCCGGGGGGAGCACGTGCGGGGGGCGATCGAGGGGCTCTGTGGCCGGCCGGACATCGCTTACGTGATGCTCATGGCAGGCGCCGAACTCGCAACCACCCCAGCCCCGCCAGACCCGGCCCGGGGTGGCGTCGAGCTGGGCGCATCGGCGGACCCGACCCGGGGTGGCGTCGAGCAGGTGTCTCTGCCGGGCTCGGCGCAACGCGGTGGTGAGGCGCTGAGGGCGGAGGCTGAGCCTGCGGTCCCGCCGAAACCACCCCAGGGCGGCGCTGTACCGGACCCCGAAAGCGCCGCACTGGGCGAGGGCGCACTGGACCCCGAGAGCACCGCGTCGGGCGGGGCCGCGCTGGACCCCGGGCAGGCCGCACGCATGCTGATCGAAGCAGGCCGCCTGGCCTTCACCGCCGCCGACCTGCCCAGGCTGGCCGAGGCGGGGCGGCGGCTGGCCGGGCTGCCCCCGATCGAGGAGGCCGTCACCGCGGGCGGCAAGCTGATGATCGGGCTGACCGCCCTGCTGGCAGGCGACACCGAGCAGGCCGCCACGCTCCTGCGCGAGGGAAGGGCCCTGGCCCGCGACTCGGCCGACCCGCAGAGCCTCACCATGGCGGCGGGCGCCGCGATGTTCGTCGGCGAGGACGCGACAGCGCTGGACCTGTTCACCGCCGCCGCCGTACGGGCCAGGACGGCCGGCGCGGTCAGCGTGCTGCCGCTGGTGCTCGCCCCCCTCGGCGCCCTGCAGATGTGGACGGGCCGCTTCGCCGCCGCCCGCGCCACCGCCACCGAAGGGCTGCGGCTGTCGCTCGACACGGGACAGGACAACACGGCCGCGCACCACCGCGCCGTGCTCGCCTGGATCGCCGCCGTGCAGGGCCGCGCCGAGGAGTGCCGTACGGAGGCGGACGCCGCGTTGGCCCGCGCCATCGGCCAGCGCCTCGGCCCGCCGGCCGGCATCGCGGCGTGGGCGCTGGCCCTGCTCGACCTGGGGGAGGGACGGACGGGGGAGGCGTTCGACCGGCTGGCGGCGCTCGCGGACGCCGCTCCCGGCGAGGGACACCCCATCGTGAAGATCTTCGCCGCCGCCGATCTCGTCGAGGTCGCCGTACGCGCGGACCGCCCCGAACGCGCCGCGGACGCCCTCGACCTGCTGCGCCGCTGGGCGGAACCGGCCAGGTCCCCGTGGGCGCACGCGCTGGTGGCCCGCTGCCGCGGCCTCGTCGAGAACACCGGGGCGGACGACGCCGACGCGCACTTCGCCGAGGCCCTGTCGTTGCACGCGCGGGCCGGCCGACCGTTCGACACCGCCAGGACGGCGCTGCTGTTCGGCGAGGCGCTGCGCCGGCGCCGGCGGCGGGCCGAGGCGCGGCGTCACCTGCGGGCGGCGCGCGAGACGTTCGAACGGCTGGACGCCGCGCCCTGGGCGGGGCTCGCGCGGGTGGAGCTGCAGGCCACCGGTGAGACGGCGCGCAAACGCGACCCCAGCACGGTTGCCGACCTGACCCCTCAGGAGACGCAGATCGCGCGCATGGTCAGTGAGGGCGGGACGAACCGGGAGATCGCGGCGCACCTGTTCCTCAGCCCGCGCACCGTCGACTACCACCTGCACAAGGTGTTCGTGAAGCTGGGGCTGTCGTCCAGGGCCGAGCTGGTGCGCCTCTCCCTGGAACAGCCCGGCCTCCTCGGCGGCGAGCACTGAGCGGTCGGCGGTTCTCGGCCGTGCGCTGAGCGGCTCTCGGCGGTGCGCTGGGCGGTCACCGGCCTTCGGCGGTGCGCTGGGCGGCCAGCGGTCCTCGGCGGTGCGCTGGGCGATCAGCGGCTCCTTGTCGTGCACAGGAAGGCCGCCAGTTCCTCCGCGACCCGGCAGGGTGCGCCGGACAGCACCAGCACCGGGCAGGCGACACCATCCAGCCGCCGGTCGAGCCTGCCGCACACCGCGACCCGGCTGATCCGGTGCGGCATGTCGAGCGCCGCACGGAGCGCGATCCCGCCGCCCAGCGACACCCCGGCGAGGGCGGCCCGGTCGATGGCGCAGGCGTCGAGGAACGCACGCAGCCAGGCCGCGTAGCCGGTGAGCGTGGGCACGGTACCGCCCGGGGGAGTGCCGCCGAAGCCCGGGAGGTCGGGGGCCGTCACCCGGGCGTGCCCGGCCAGGATCGTCCACACCGGCTCCCAAGCCTGCCTGGCGCCGCCCGATCCGCCGCCCCGCCTGCCGCCGTGCAGGAGCACCAGCTCGGCGCCCGAGCCCGCGCGGTAGGCGCGGACCAGGGAGCCGGCCACGGGAACCACCGTCTCGTCATGCCGCACCGGACGACTCTGCGCCCGCCCGCCGGCGGCTCGCATCCGTAGTTCCACCAGTCCACCACCCCGCACCGGCCCAGCAGTGGCCCAGCACCGGCCCAGAACCGCCCCCGCACCGCCCCGCACCGGCCGCGCACCGGCCCCGCACAGGCCCCGTACCGGCCTCGGCACCGGCGCTAACCCTGCCCCCGCGCCGCCCCACACCAGCGACCCCGACTGTGCACTTCACCGATTCGACGCCCCCGCCCCTCGAAGCATGGTGGTGACGTCCACACCCCGGAGGGAATGTGATCCCCGATGACCGAGACCGATGTGATCGTCGTAGGCGCCGGCCCCACCGGCCTCATGCTGGCGTGTGAGCTGGCCCTGGCCGGCGTCCGCTGCCGGCTCCTGGAGCGCCGCGCGGAGCAGCCCAACATCACCCGCGCGTTCGCCGTGCACGCCCGCACCCTGGAGCTCCTGGACGCCAGGGGCCTGGCCGACGACCTGCTGGCCAAGGGCGTCCCCGTGGACAGCGTGGCCCCGGCCCCCGGCGCCACGCTGGATCTGCGCAGGCTCGCGACCAGGTACCCGATGGTGCTGATCGTCCCGCAGAGCGGCACGGAGCACCTGCTGGAGGAGCGCGCCCGCGAGCTGGGCGTGCAGATCGTGCGCGGCGCCGAGGTCGTGGGGCTGCGGCAGGACGACGGGCGGGTGATCGTGGACCTGGCGGACGGGAGCACGGAGACGGCGAGTTACGTCGTCGGCTGCGACGGCGCCCACAGCAAGGTGCGCGGCCTGGTCGGCATCGACTTCGCCGGCAAGCAGTACGCGACGCACATCCTGCTCGCCGACGTCCGCGCGACCGAGCCGCCGTCGGACGCGCTGTTCGCGAAGGCGAGCGGGGAGGGCGTGGTCCTCATGATCCCGTTCGGGGACGGCTGGTTCCGCGCGATCGCCTGGGACCGGCTGCGCGAGCAGGTGCCGCTGGACGTGCCGCTGCCGATGGAGGAGATGCGTGACGCCTTCGTGCGCATCGCCGGCACCGATTTCGGCATGCGGGAGCAGCGGTGGAGCACGCGCTTCCTGAGCGAGCGGCGGCAGGCGGAGCGGTACAGGGCCGGGCGGGTGTTCCTGGCGGGCGACTCGGCCCACGTGCATTCGCCGCTGGGCGGCCAGGGCATGAACACGGGCATCGGCGACGCGATGAACCTCGGCTGGAAGCTGGCCGCCGTGGTGCGGGGCCGGGCGCCGGAGAGCCTGCTCGGCAGCTACGAGCGCGAGCGGCACCGGGTGGGCGCCCAGGTGCTCACGCTGACCGACGCCTTCAACCGCCTGGTGCTGGGCCGCTCGGCGATCCGCCGCGCGTTCCGCACGCTGACGCTGCGGCTGGCCCTGCGGTTCGGCCGCTCCCGCACGTTCCTGGCCGGGCGGCTGACGGGGCTGGGCATCCGGTATCCGGCCGCGTCCCGCCGCGCCCACCCGTGGACGGGCCGCCGCATGCCCGATCTGCGGTGTGTGGACGGCCGGGTGTACGAGCTGCTCAGGGACGGCCGTCACCTGCTGGTGGACGCGGGGGCGAAGGGGGGAGCGGCCAGGGGAGACGTCAAGGTCGCCCGGTACACCGGCCCCGCCGTGCCCGGGATGCCCGCCGTGGTCCTGGTCCGCCCTGACGGCTACGTCGCCTGGGCGGGCGACGATATCCCTATGACTTACCAGGTTTCGGACGAGAGCCCCTTTACCCTATCTTTGCCGTGACCATGCGTCACGAAGGAGATGTTCTGTGAAGAGGCTTCTCGAAGGAACCGCCATGCGCACCGGAGTCGTGGCCGCGGTCGCTCTGGCGGGCGGGCTGCTGACCTCGTCCCCGGCCGGGGCCACCACCGTGACCGGGGGCAGTGTCGCCACGACGGTGACGCTGTCGGCCGAGTCGGCGCTGGCCCGTCCGCGCAACGGCACGATCCTCTACGACCGCATCAGCGGCGGCCAGGGGAGGCTCAAGATCAAGAACGGCCTGTCGACGGACGGGGTCGTCGCCCTGGTCAGAGGCAAGACCAAGGCGATCAGCATCTACGTCCGCGCCAAGTCGACCGCGACCATCAACGACGTCAGGGACGGCACGTACCGGATCTACTTCACCACCGGCACCCGCTTCAACGTGTCCAAGGGCAGGTTCACGCGGAACGCCGTCTACCAGCGCTTCAACGACAAGCTGAAGTACAGGACGACCGCCACCAGGATCCCGGGCTGGTCCCTGACCCTCAACCCGGTCCGCGGCGGCAACGCCGGGACCAGCCGGGTCAACCCGAAGGACTTCCCCGCCTGATCCGCGCGCCCGGGGCCCCTGGAGCAGCCTCCGGGGGCCTCCGGCTTGACTGGCGATCTTCCATGCACCAGATTGTTCGCGTCTTTCCGGACCGTTCCCAAGGAAAACCAATGAAGCGAACCATCGTCGGTGTCGCCGTGGTCGCAGGCGTGGTGCAGCTCACCGCCATGCCCGCGCAGGCCGCATCAGACCCGGTCAGGGCCCTGCAGGCCGAGTTAGCGCCGGGCCGGGCCGTCAACCTCCAGGCGACGGCGAAGATCACCTACCCGGGCGACCGGGTCGTCACGTCCGCCGTGGACGGCACGTTCGGGTTCGGCTCGCGCGGCCCCGTGGCCTCCGACCTGGGCCAGACCGTGCAGTACAGCGAGAAGCTGCTGCGCGAGATGAAGAAGTCCAGCCCCAAGGAGACGGAGGGGCTGCAGGCGGGCCCCGTCCGGCTGATCTCCTCGGGCAGCGTGAGCTACGTCTCCGGCGCGGTGGTCGACCAGGCGCTGCTGACCGCGGACGCGAGCCACGTGCGCTACAGCGGCGTGAAGCAGCCGCCGAGCAACCTGCTCGTCGAGGTCCTGGACCCGGCCACGCTGAAGGCGCTGGTGGCGGCCCGCACGTCCTGGAAGGACGGCATCCTCAAGGGCGCCATCAAGCCGGCCAAGCTCGCCGCGGTCTCGGCCCCGTTCGCCTCGCGTTACGGGACGCGCTTCAAGACCGGCAAGATCTCGTACGTGCTGTACTTCGGGGAGAAGGGCCTGGTGCGGCGGGTGGCGGTCAAGGCCACGCTGCCCGTGTCCAAGACCACGGTGCAGGTCGAGTCGGACACCCGGTTCACCGACTGGGGCCGCGAGGTCACCGTGGGCATGCCGCTGCGGGGCGACACGATCGACCGCGGCGAGGTCAAGGACGACGTGCCCGCCGGCGTTCCCGGCATCTGGAACTGACGACGGCACCGCGCGCCGGCCGGCGTCGATCGGAGCAGGCCGGCTACGCCGGCCTGGTCACCCAGGAACACCTTCACTTCACGGCGCCGCCGGTGATGCCGGAGATGATCCTGCGCTGCGCGATCGCGAAGACGATCAGCAGCGGCAGGCTCATCAGGATGATGTAGGCGAAGATCAGGTGCCAGTTGTTGAGGTAGAGCCCGGCGTTGGCCACCTGGAACAGGTTCAGCGGCAACGTGTCCAGCCGCCCGCCCACCACGAAGAACGCGTAGAAGACGTCGTTCCACACGTACAGGCAGATGAGGATGGTCGCGGTGGCCAGCACCGGCCGCAGCAGCGGCAGGATCACCGAGAAGAACACCCGCACGGGCCCGGCGCCGTCCATGCGGGCCGCCTCCTCCAGCGACAGCGGCACCGTACGCACGAAGCCCGTCACGAAGAAGATCACCGTGGACAGGTAGATGCCGACGTACACCCCGATCATGCCGACCGGGCTGCCCGCCAGGCCGAGCTGACGCAGCAGGAGCACGATGGTGACCACGGCGGGCGGCAGCACGATCCCGCTGATCGCCAGCGCGTACAGCACCGCGTTCAGCCGCGAGGCGCGGCGGGCCAGGATCCACGAGGCCATCGAGCCGAACGTGAGCACCAGCAGCACCGACGGCGCCACCACCAGCAGGCTGCCGAGGAACGCCATGGGCACCTCGCCCTGCTGCCAGACCTGTGCCAGGTTCTCCCACAGTTGCCAGCGCGACGGCGGAGACAGGTTCGGCGACAGGGCCTCGCCCTGCGACTTGGCGGCCGTGACGACGACCAGCCACAGCGGCACCCCCATGACGGAGACGACCAGCGCGACGACCGCGAACGGGCGCAGCCGCGCGGCCAGCCCCCGCCGCACCGGCGACGGGGCCCGGCGGCGGGCCGTGGAACCAAAGGCGGGGACCGTCACAGGATCTCCTCCCTTCTGCGCAGCACGCGGATGACGGGGAAGGCCAGCAGCGCGACCATCAGGAACAGCACCAGGCTCATCGCCGTGGCCTGGGCGAACAGCCCCTGGCCGAAGGTGCGGTAGATGAAGATGTTGAGGATCTCGGTGCTGCGGGCCGGGCCGCCGCCGGTCAGCGCCTGCACGATGTCGAAGCCGTTCATCGAGCCGAGCAGCGCCGTGGCCACGTTGAAGGTGACGGCCGGGGCCAGCAGCGGGAACCGGACCGACCAGAACGCCTGCCACGGCGTGGCGCCGTCGATGCGGGCGGCCTCGGTCACGTCCTCGGGGATCGTCTTGAGCCCGGCCAGGTAGATGAGCATCGACAGGCCCATCCACTTCCAGGCGTGGATGATCGCGGCCAGCACGAGCGTCCACGTGGTGCTGCCCAGCCAGGCGATCTCCACCTGCTGCCCGGTCAGCGCCGAGAGCAGGTCGTTGAGGCTGCCGTCCGGCTTGAGCAGGGCCTGGAAGAGGTAGCCGACGGCCAGCGCCGACATCAGCACCGGGATCAGGAAGGCCAGGCGGGCGGCGCGGTTGAGAAAGGTGTCCTTCTCCAGCAGCACGGCCAGGCCGAAGCCGAACAGGTTCTGGAACAGCGCCACCAGCGCGGCGTAGATCACCGTGATGCGCAGCGCGCTGAACAGCGTGCCGTCCGACAGCAGGTTGGCGAAGTTGTCGAAGCCCGCCGGGCGGATCTCGCTCTTGAAGCTGGACCAGTCGGTGAAGGCGTAGACGAAGTTGAACAGGGTCGGCAGGAAGAAGAAGACGAACAGGATCGCGAACGCGGGCAGGAGGAACCACATCGGGTGCGTCCTGCCGCGCGCCACGGCGGGGGCCGGCGCCCGCCGGGCGGCTCCGGTGGGGCGGGCGAGCGTCTGCTGCACGAGGTGACTCCCGCCGTCAGAAACCGGTGGCGCCGGCGGCCTTGGCCAGCTGGGCGAACTGCTTCTGGGTGGCCGCCGCCACCTGCTCCGGCGTCAGGCTGCCGGTGATCATGTCCGCCAGGTTCAGGTACAGGTCGGGGTTGGCCACGGCCAGCGCCTGCATCGACCCGACCGACCGGCCGAGCGAGGCGTGCACGTCCAGCAGCGCCTGCGGCACGCCGTCCGGCGTCGGCACGTCCGTACGCAGCGACACCGTCTTGCGGTCGGCCACGAAGGCGGCGTAACCCGGCCCCATCCAGTACGCCAGGAGCTGCCGCGCCGCCTGCTCCCGCTCGGCGTCCCCGGTGCGGAAGGCCACCAGCGCGTTCGACTGGTCGGGAATGAACGTGCCCACGTTCCCCGACGGCGAGATCGGGAAGAAGCCGATCTTCTCATCCAGCTCCGCCGTGCCCGCCTTGGCCTGGAGCTGGCCGAAGAACGAGTTCACCTGCATCGCCATGGCCGCCTTGCCGGACAGCAGCGCCTCGCCCTGGTCCTCGAACGTCGCGGTCTTGAGGTCGGAGTTGAACAACCCCTCGTCGATCAGCGCCTTGTACTTCTTGATGGCGTTCAGGATCGTCTGGTCCTCGAACGTCTCCTTGCCCGTGTTGACCCGCTCCCACAGCCCGTCCTTGGCGGCGTCGGCGAGCTGCACCTGCACCCACCACTGGGTGGCCCACTTGTCGCCGGCCATCTCGAAGAACGGGGTGACACCCTCGCCCTTGAGCGCGCGGGCCGTCTCGACCAGCTCGTCGAAGCTCTTCGGCGGCTCCTTGACGTGCTGCTTGTTGTAGTAGACGCCCTCCACCGCCGGGCTGGTGACCAGCGCCGCGTAACGGGTCTTGTCGAGCAGGCCCGTCATGTCGCGCAGCTCGGGCGACATGCTCTCGATCCAGGGCGCGCCGTCGAGCGGCTGCAGGTTGGCGCGGGCGTTCAGCGCGGTCAGCATGGACGCCGTCGGCTGCCAGAAGGCCAGGTCGGGCTTGTCGCCGGTGGCCACCTTCGTCTGCACGCCCTGCTCGTACGGGTCGGGGATCGTGACGACCTCCACCTTGGCGCCGGTGGCCTGGGAGAACGCGTCGATCACGGCCTTGGGCACGGTGTTGCTGTTCTGGGCGGCCCAGATAGTGAGCGACACCCCGTCCAGGCGGGCGGTAGGGGACGGCCAGGCGGCGGGCGAACCGCCGGTGGCAGGGGCCGCGGCGGGCCCCGCCGAGGGGTCGCTGCAGGCCGTGACGGCCAGGACGAGGGCCGACGCGGCGGCGACACGCTGTGCGAGCTTCACGGTTCGGCTTCCTTACGTTTCAGAGGGGACGGAGGTGCAGGACGCGGGCGCTGGGCGCGGGAACGGTGGCGGTGACGGTCAGCTCGGCGGCCCCCGGGTTCCACGAGCAGGCCCACCCGTCCGCAGCCGCCGGGTAGGCGATCTCGGCGGCGAGGTCACGTCCGGCCAGGTGAGGCAGGTACAGCACGGTCGTGTCGCCCGCTCCCGGACGGCGCCAGATCGCCAGGTGCGTGGCCTCGTCCGCACGCAGGCCGAGGGCTAGCCACGGGTCGTCCCAGCCGGGCAGGCCGAGCGGCCAGCACGGGGTGGCGCGCAGCAGGGCGGCGCGCAGGCTCTTGTGCAGCCGGACGCCCTCCTCGACCAGGGCGAGCTGCTCCGGCGTCATCCTCGGCAGGTCGCCCGACAGGTAGAGGCGGCCCAGGATGCCCGTGCACATCGTGAAGGCGATCTCCTCGGCCGTCATGCCGGGCTGCGGGTAGGCCCAGTTGGCGGCCTGCTCGGGCAGCATCGACAGCGGCGCGGCGACCGCGATCGGCGGGTAACGCAGGAAGTCCTGCTGGTCACTGGTCGACTGCAACTGCAGGCGCGACAGCATCGCGTAGTCCATGCGCATCGCGCCCGAGCCGCAGTTCTCCAGCACCAGGTGCGGGTGGCGGTCCAGGACGGACTCCAGCCAGGCCAGATGGGCCCGGTTGTGGGCCAGCAGACCGGCGCCGACGCTGGTGGCGTCCACGTCGGTGCCCGCGCCGGGGTTGATGTTGTAGTCGAGCTTGAAGTAGCCGACGCCCAGCTCCTCGACCAGCCGGTCCACCACCTGGTCCAGGTGCGCCACCGCCGCCGGGTGGCGCAGGTCGAGATGGTGGCGGCCGTGCTCGGCCAGGCGCACGCCGCCCCGCTGGAGGAACGCCGCATCAGGCAGCTTCTCCGCCATCGGGCTGCGCACGCCGATCACCTCGGGCTCCAGCCACAGGCCTGGCGTCATGCCGTGGCTCGCGATGCGGGCCAGGACCTCCTCCAGGCCGTGCGGGAACCGGGTCTGGGAGGGCAGCCACTCGCCGACGCTGTCCCACCAGTCGCCGCCGTCGTCGTACCAGCCGGCGTCCACGCAGAACACCTGCGCGCCCGCTGCCGCCGCGGCGTCGATCAGGGGGAGGAGTTTGGCCGTGGTCGGGTCGCCCATCAGGGTGTTCATGTAGTCGTTGAAGACGAGCGGCAGGGCGGCGCGGTCGGGGTGCGGGCGCACCAGGGCGCGGCGGTAAGCGGTCAGCGCGGCCACGGCCCCCTCCACGCCTGCTGCGCCCGCTGCGCCTGCCACACTTGCTGCGCCTGCTGCTCTTCCTGCGCTTTTTGCGTCTGCTGCGCCTTCCGCGTTCTTCGCGCGGTCGCGGGCAGCTCCGGCGTCGGCCGAGTCGCCGTTTCGGGTCCCGTCCCAGACGGCGATCGCGACGGGAACGGTGGTGAAGGACTCGCCGGGGGCGAGCAGTTCGTTCCACTGGTGGTCGAGGTCGGTGGGGCCGGACAGGGCGACGTACGCGCCGTCCAGCCGCTCGCCCGTCTCCCACCGCCACGGCCCGTTGTGCTCGATCTGCCACAACCACGTGCGGCCGGTGGCGCGGTCGGTCAGCCCGCCCATGGGCACGTGCCGGCCGCTCGACCAGGTGCCCTGGCTGGTCAGCGCGAACGTGCCCTTGCCGTGCTGGCCGTGCTCGCGCAGGTCCAGGTCGGGGACGTGGCCGGCGAGCGGGCGCCTGGCCCAGCGGCTCTCGCCGAGCCACTCGCTGTCGGCGTACAGGAGGTCGAGGTCGCTCACCCGCTCGGTGGGGAAGACCGCGGCGAACGAGGTGACGGCCAGCAGCGGCACCGGGTTCTCGCCCGAGTTCGTCACCCGGACCTGCGTCTGAACCGCCGGCACGCCGTCGGGGGAGCGCATGGTCACCTCGGCGTCCAGGCCCGACGCCTCGTCGCGCAGCCGGATCCGCAGCTCGTGCCAGCCGTCCGCGCTCGACTGCTCGCAGCCCGCGTACCGCAGCCGGCGGCCCACCGCCGTGTCCGACAGCCGCTGGGATGCCCTGGCCCGGCCCTCGCCCGGCACCAGCACCTCCACCAGCGGCTGGTCCACCAACGGCTGGGCCGGTGCGGCGGGCGGCGCTCCCGCCGACAGCTCGCGCAACGACACCGGGCGGTCGGGGTGGATCTCCACGACGGCGGTGAGGCCGGTGTGCCCCCAGCGCACGGTCTCGACGACGTCAGCAGGCATCAAGATCTCGCTTTCCTCAGCCAGCCATGTGACCGGTCACATGCTTGCGCCTCAGTGTGAGCGGTCACACGCCCAGGAGGGAAGCCCTCTTTGCGGGATCGTTACACGCGGGTTTCGACGACAGGACGGCTTGGAGCGGCGCGCTCGTCAACGGAGGCAGGAGGTGAGGGGGCGGTCAGCGCGGCGGTGGCGAGCCGGGTGGCGGCGGCGCTGGAGTACGGGCGCGGGTGTGATGGCGGCGGCGTGGAGGGTGGGGCGGGCGTTGTGGCGGCGGCGTGCTGATCTCGGGCGGTCAGCGGGGTGGGGGTGCGGTGGATTCGCGTAGGACGAGGGTCGGCGGGGTGAGCGCGGGCTCGGGTTGCGCGCCGCCCGTCAGCTCCGCCACCGCCGCGTGGAAGCACGCCCGGCCCAGCCCCGCGAAGTCCATCCGCACCGTGGTCAGCGCGGGCGTCCAGTACGCCGACCCGGGGATGTCGTCGAAGCCGACGATGCTCACGTCCCCCGGCACGTCCTTGCCCGCGTCGTACAGCGCCCTGCGCACCCCCTGCGCGATGTCGTCGTTGCCGCACAGGATGGCGGTGACGTCCGGCGCGGAGGCGAGCCGCTGCCCGGCCGCGTACGCCGACCGGATGTCCCACCCGCACCCGATCAGCTCGGGGATCCCGGCGCCCGCCGCCCGCAGCGCGTCCCGCCACCCGGCCAGCCGCCCGCCCGGCACGGCGCCCTCGCCCTCGGAGGGGATGGCGACGTGGTGCACGGTGCGGTGGCCGAGGCCGAGCAGGTGCTGGGTGGCGTCGGCGGCGGCGCGGCGCTCGTCGAGCGCGATGGCGACGCGGCCCCGGTCGGGCGCGGCCGGCTCGGCGGCTGCCACGGCCGGGACGTGCTCGGGCAGCGCCTCCAGCACCGCGACGCCGAGCGGGTCGAACGCGATCACCACCACCCCGCCCGCGCTGGCGTCGCCCACGTAGTCGACGGTCTGCTTCACCTCGGCGGGCTCGGCCGACTCCACGACCCTGATGCCCATGGCCATGCCCTCGGCCCTGGCGGCCTCCTCCAGCCCCTGCAGCGTGGCCGCGTAGCCGTACAGGACGGTGTTGGAGGTGACCACGGTGATGCCGCGGGCGCGGCCGAGGCTCAGGGCGCGCGCCGTGCGGCTGGGGCGGAAGCCGAGGCTCTCGATCGCCGCCAGCACCGCCGTGCGGGTCTCGGGGCGTACCCGCGGCGACTCGTTGAGCACGCGCGAGACGGTCTGGTACGACACTCCCGCGGCGGCGGCGACGTCCCGGATGCTGGGTGCGGCCGCGCCGCGAGCGGCGGGGCGGGGCGCGCGTCGAGGAGTCGCAGTCACGATCACATCGTAGGGCGGCAGTCGGAGGGACGAGGTTACCGGGCGCTCAGGCAGGTGGACGGCCGACGCCAACGGGCGCCCAGACGGGTGGACGGCCGACGCCAACGGGCGCTCAGGAGGGTGGATGGCCGATGCGAACAGGCGGGTGGACGGCGGCGTCAGCGGGCGGCCCGCGCACGCAGCTCCGGTTTGCGGATCTTGCCTGAGCCGGTGCGCGGCAGCTCGTCCACCACCTCGAAGTAGCGCGGGATCTTGTACTTGGCCAGCCGCCCGAGGAGGAAGCCGCGCAGCGCCTCACCGCTGAGGCCGGTCCCGGCGCGCGGGATGACGAACGCGTGCCCGACCTCGCCCCAGGTCCCGTCCGGTACGCCGACCACCGCGGCCTCCGCCACGCCCGGATGCTCGGCCAGCACCCCCTCCACCTCGGCCGGGTACACGTTCTCTCCCCCGGAGATGAACATGTCCTTGGCCCGGTCCACGATGTGCAGGTGCCCGTCGGCGTCCCGGGTGGCGATGTCGCCGGAGCGGAACCAGCCGCCCTCGACGAAGGCCGCCTGGGTGGCCGCCGGGTTGTTCCAGTAGCCGGGAGTGACGTTCGGCCCCTGGATGAGGACCTCGCCAGGCTCGCCGGGGGCGGTGTCGGTGAGGTCGGGGCGGACGACGCGCACGTTCGCGAAGAAGACCGGCACCCCGGCGGAGCCCGCCTTGCGCAGGCTCTGGCTCGGCTCCAGGAACGTCGCCCCCGGGGAGGTCTCGGTGAGGCCGTACCCCTGGCAGAACACCAGCCCGCGCTCCTGGTAGGTGCGGATCAGCGCCGGCGGCACGGGCGCGCCGCCCGCCATCAGGGTGCGCACCGACGACAGGTCGGCGCCCGCCCAGCGGGGCGAGCGGGCGAGCGCGGCGAACATGGTGGTGACGCCGAACATCCAGGTGACGCGGTGCTCGGCGATGAGGTCGTAGCAGCGGTCCACGTCCCAGGACGGCATGATGACCGAGCGGCCGCCCTTGAGGAACGTGGGCAGCAGCGTCTGGTTCAGCGCGGCCACGTGGAAGAGCGGGGCGCTGACCAGGGTCACCTCGTCGCTGCGCAGGTCCGCGCCGACGAGCATGTTGTAGCTGTTCCAGACCAGGTTGCCGTGGGTGAGGACGGCGCCCTTGGGGCGTCCTGTGGTGCCGGAGGTGTAGAGGATCAGGGCCGGGTCGTCGAGGGTGACCGGCACGTCGATCGGGCCGTCCACGTCGGCTTGCGTGCCCCGGTTCTCGGACGCGCGCTCGCCCGGGTCGGCTTCCGCGAGCCAGTCGTCGTACGCGTGCTCGCCCGGCGCGGGGTCGGCGAGCGCCACGACGGTCGGGGGCGTGTGCTGGAGCGCCCGGACGACGGCGGCGCACTCGGGTGCGTACACGAGCGCGCCGGCCCCCGAGTCGGCCAGCATGTACGCGATCTCGGGCGCCGCCAGCCGGAAGTTCAGCGGGACGAACACGGCCCCCAGCACGTGCGCGGCGAACAGGGTCTCGGCGAAGGCGAGATGGTTGGGCCCCAGGTAGGCGACCCGGTCCCCGGCCGCCACCCCGGCCAGCCGCAGCCGGGCGGCCAGCCGGGTGGTGCGCTCGTGCACGCCGGCGTAGGTGAGGCTGCGCTCGCCGAAGACGAACGCCGTGTGGTCGGGGGTCATGAGGGCGCGGCGGGCGGGCCAGCCGCCCAGTCCGGCGTTGCGCATGAGGGTTGCTCCTAGCGGGGGACGCTGGGCTCTGCGGCGGTGGAGGTGGCGGCCAGGTCGGTACGGCTCGTCTCCCGCAGCGCCGCCGTGCACACCACGGTCAGCAGGCAGAACCCGGCGATGACGGCGGAGATCAGCCCGGTGCCGCCCCCTCCCGAGGAGGCCTGGATCTGGGCGAACAGCAGCGGGCCCAGCCCCGCGCCGAGCCCGGCGATCTGGTAGCCGAGCGAGGCGCCGGTGTAGCGGCTGCGGGTGGCGAACAGTTCGGTGTAGAGGGCGGCGAGCGGCCCGTACGTCATGGGGTGGATGACCGACTGGCCGAGCACGAGGGCGAGCGTGAGCAGCGCGACGCTGCCGGAGTCGGCCAGCGGGAAGATCGCGAACGCGTACGCGGCGGCGGCGACCGCGCCGGCCAGCACGATGGGGCGGCGGCCGACCCGGTCCGACAGCGCTGACCAGCCGACGATGCCGAGGACCGCGAGCCCCGACGACAGGGTCAGCCCGTTGAGCACCTGCTGCCGGGCGAACCCGGCCTGCACCCCGTACGAGACGAGGAACGTGGTGAGGGTGCCCTGCAGCACGAACGGCGACAGCCCGACCCCGATGCTGAGCAGCAGCGTCCTGGGATGGTTGCGCAACACGTCCAGCAGCGGCGCCGAGCGCGGCGACCCACTCGGCGTCCCACTCGACGCCGCGTCCGCCGTGGCAGCGGCGAAGACGGGCGTCTCCTCCACCCTGGCCCGCACGAACAGGCCGATCGCCAGCAGCACGACGCTCAGCAGGAACGGGATCCGCCACCCCCAGCTCAGGAACGCCTGCTCGTCCATCATCGCGGCGCTCCCGTTGAGCGCCGCCGTGGACAGCAGCATGCCGAACGGCGCCCCCGCGTTGGTGAAGCTGGCCCACAGGCCGCGGCGGCCCGTCGCGTGCTCGGCCGACATGAGCACCGCGCCGCCCCACTCGCCGCCGACCGCGATGCCCTGCGCCACGCGCAGCAGCACCAGCGCGATGGGGGCGAGGCTGCCGATCTGCTCGTACGTCGGCAGCACGCCGATCAGGGTGCTGGCCACGCCCATGAGGGTCATGGTCAGCACCAGCATGCGCTTGCGGCCGAGCCGGTCGCCGAAGTGGCCGAAGATGACGCCGCCGAGCGGCCGCGCCAGGTAGCCGGTGGCGAACGTGCCCAGGCTGGCGACGGTGGCGGCCAGCGGGCTCAAGGAGGAGAAGAAGACCTTGCCGAACACCAGGGCGGAGGCGGTGGCGTACAGGAGGAAGTCGTAGTACTCGATGACGCTGCCGAGGAAGCTGGAGGCCACGGCGCGGCGCAACTGGGTGGGGTTGGACATGCGTGATCCCGTTCGTGGGGGGAGGGGGAAGGGGAGTCAGGCGTAGTGGCGGTAGATGGCGCGAGCGACGCAGGCGGGCTTGGGCTCGCCGTCGATCTCGACGGTGAAGTCCATGTGGGTCTGGACGCCGTCGCCTGGCACGTCCTCGACCTCGGCGACGCGGCCGGCCAGGCGGATCCTGGCGCCGACCTTGACGGGGGCGGGGAAGCGCACCTTGTCCAGGCCGTAGTTGACGCCCATCTTGACGCCCCGGATCTCCAGCAGCTCGTTGAAGAGCGGGATGACCAGGGCGAGCGTGAGGTAGCCGTGCGCGATCGGGCCGCCGAAGGGGCCGTCCTTGGCGCGCTCAGCGTCCACGTGGATCCACTGGTGGTCGTCGGTGGCGTCGGCGAAGGTGTTCACCCGCTCCTGGCCGATCTCCAGCCAGCCGGTGTGGCCGAGGTCCTGGCCGGCCAGGGCCTTGATCTCGGCCAGGCCGTTCGCGGTGATGGTCATTTCGCACTCTCCTTGAGTCCGAGCAGGCGGGCGGCGTTGTCCTTGAGGATCTTGGGGCGGACCTCGGGCTTGATGTCGAGGGCGGCGAAGTCCTTGAGCCAGCGGTCCGGCGTGATCACCGGGTAGTCGGAGCCGAACAGCACCTTGTCCTTGAGCAGAGTGTTGGCGTAGCGGACGAGCTGGGGCGGGAAGTACTTCGGCGACCAGCCGGACAGGTCGATGTGGACCGACGGCTTGTGGGTGGCGACGGCCAGGGCCTCGTCCTGCCAGGGGAACGACGGATGAGCCAGGATGATCTTCAGGTGCGGGAAGTCCACGGCGACGTCGTCCACCAGCATCGGGTTGGAGTGCCGCAGCCGCACCCCGGCCCCGCCCGGCACGCCCGCGCCGATGCCGGTCTGCCCGGTGTGGAACAACGCGATCGCGCCCAGCTCCTCGATCACCTCGTACAGCGGGTAGGCGAGCCGGTCGTTCGGGTCGAAGCCCTGGATGCTGGGGTGGAACTTGAAGCCCTTCACCCCGTGCTCGGCGACCAGGCGGCGCGCCTCGCGGGCGCCCGCCCGGCCCTTGTGCGGATCGACGCTGGCGAACGGGATCAGCACGTCGGCGTGCGCGGCGCAGCTCTCGGCGATCTCCTCGTTGGCGATGCGCGGATGGCCGGTGGCGTGCTCGGCGTCCACGGTGAACACCACCGCCGCCATCTTCCGCTCGCGGTAGTAGGCGGCCATCTGGTCGATCGTGGGGCGCTCGTGCGCGCCGAAGTACTCCGCCGACGCGCCGAACAGCTCGGGGCTCAGGGACGTGTGCCCGTCCCTGGAGACCTCGGCGTGGGTGTGCACGTCGATCGCGGTCAGCTCGTCGAGGTTCATGGCGCGGGCACCTGGGGCGCGGGGATGCCGTACGTCTCGGGCTCGAACTCGCCCCACGCGCCGGCGATCGCGTCGGCGCTCCAGCCGCCGTCGGCGTAGGCGACCGCCTTCTCGGCCGGGTGCGACCAGAGGGTGAGCTTGTCGCCGCCGATGCCGATGGCCTGCCCGGTCACCTCGGCGGACGCGCCGGAGGCGAGGTAGACGATCAGCCCGGCCACGTCCTCGACCGTGCCCATGCCCTCGCCCTTGCGCAGCCAGGCGGGCAGCGGGGCGCCGGTGCGCTCGGCCTCCTCCAGCACCGGCGCGAACGCGGGGATGGTCTTGGTCATCTCGGTGGCGGCCACCGGCACCACCGCGTTCACCGTGATGCCCGCCCTGGCCAGCTCCATCGCCCAGGTGCGGGCCATCGCCACGATGCCGGCCTTGGCGGCGGCGTAGTTGGTCTGGCCGAAGTTGCCGCGCTGCCCGGCGGGGGAGGAGATGAGGATCAGCCGGCCGCCGTCGCCCTGCTCGCGCATCCGTACGGCGGCGGCCCTGGCGCAGTTGAACGTGCCGCGCAGGTGCACGTCGATGACGGTGTCGAAGTCGTCGTCGGTCATCTTCCACAACACCCGGTCACGCAGCACCCCGGCGTTGGTGACCATGACGTCCAGCCGGCCGAACTCCGTCACCGCCGTGGCCACCAGGCGTTCGGCCACCTCCGTGCCGCCGACCGCGCCCGGCGCGGCGACGGCCCGGCCGCCCGCCTTCCTGATCGCCCCGGCCGCCTCCTCGGCGGTCGCGGCGTCCACGTCGTTGACCACGACGGCCGCACCGGCCGCCGCCAGCGCCTCGGCGTAGGCGCGGCCGAGACCGCGACCGGCACCCGTGACCACAGCCACTTTTCCTGACAAATCCATACACGTCACCTCGTGTCGCGCTTCGAACGTGGGGCAAACTTGCGACTTGCGTCAAAGTTTTGCCCAATAACTCGAATCCGTCTACCCTCGGCTTGTGACTTTCCGCGAGGGAGACGACCTGCCTCACGCCCCGTCCACACGTCCCCAGTCGCTGATGTTCAGCTTCCTCGGCGTCTACGTGCTGGGCCGCGACGTCGCCGTGTACTCCGGCAGCGTCATCGACGTGTTCGCCCGCCTCGGCGTGACCGAGGAGGCCGTGCGCTCCACGCTCACCCGCATGGCCAAACGAGGGCTGCTGACGCGGCACCGTTCAGGACGCAAGACCTACTTCGGGCTCACCCCGCACGCCACCGCCGTCCTGGAGGACGGGCGGCGGCGCATGTGGGAGACCGGCGCCGTCAACCGCGACTGGGACGGCGCCTGGACCATGGTCGGCTTCTCCCTGCCCGACGACCGCCGCGCCACCCGCCACGACCTGCGCTCCCAGCTCATCTGGGCGGGGTTCGGGCTGCTGCAGAGCGGCATGTGGATCGCTCCCGGCGTCAAGGACGTGCGCGCCATCGTCGCCGGCCTCGGGCTGCGCGAACACGTCACCGTCCTCACCGCCCGCGCCGCCGAGCCGACCGAGTCGGCCGACCTCGTCCGCAAGGCCTTCGACACCGGGCAGATCGCCGCCCGCTACCACGCCTTCCTCGACCGCTGGGACACCCCCGACCCCCAGGCCGCCCTCCCCGACGACCTGGCGCGCCAGCTTCTGCTGCACACCGACTGGCTGCAACTCGTCCGCCAGGACCCGCACCTGCCCGCCGAACACCTGCCGCCCGACTGGCCCGCCATCCGGGCCGAGCAGGTCATCCGCGCCCTCGCCGGCGCCTACGAACAGCCCGCCCGCGACCTCGCCGCCAAGGTCCTGGACGAGCTGCCGCTGCCGCCTTGATCGCGTAGCGAGGGCGTGAGCAGCGCGAACGTGGGCAGGAGGGCGTCATGACCGCGCTTTCGAGCGATCCGCGACCGCTTAGGACGTCGAGATGACACCAGCACCCGGACCGCACCAGCCGGACGTACCTCCGGGCCCCGGCGTGCCTCCCGGCCCGCGCCCACCCTCATCCACCGGCCCTGCCGGCGCGCCCTCGTCCGACGGCTCCGTCCCGTCGGCGGAATCCGCCGTGGAGGCCGAGATCGGGCGGGTCAAGGAGCCCGCGCGGCTGCTGCGCGTCAGCACCATGGCCCGGTCGCTGCTCGACGAGGCGCGCGGCATGACTCTGGACGAGCACGCCCGCGACCAGTTGCAGCACATCCACGCCCGGGTCGTCGAAGAGATCGGTGACTCCGTGGCTCCTGAGCTGCGGGAGGAGCTGGAGCGGCTGCTGCCGTCCGCCTCCTCCGGCACCCTCACCCAGTCCGAGATCCGGATCGCGCAGAGCCAGCTCGTGGGGTGGCTGGAAGGCGTCTTCCAGGGCATCCGGGTCGGGCTCACCCTCCAGCAGTCCCGCCCGGACCTCCCCGGCGCCCGCCCCCCGACCGGCGGGCCAGGCAGCGGCCCGTACCTATGACCGCCTGACCGCCCGCCACCCGCCTGCACGCGCGGCGCAGGCCGCCGCCCGCCTGACCGCGCGCCGCCCGAGGCCGCCCGCCTGACCGCG